>JAGVGK010000005.1 GCA_020057185.1 Minisyncoccota bacterium
CCCGACTTTACGTCGGGGCTACAAGCTATCACAACCACACCAAACAAGCGCGACGAGAATGAGCGCGAGTGAAGATGGAAAACGCGTACCACAACCTTCCCTAACATTCGGAGGGCGTCTTTCATCAGGTATTTAATTACTCAAATTATATCATTTTTGGTACTTAAAACTTAGCGGAAGAGCAAGATAAGTGGGGATAAGATTACCTATTGATTTAACCCGTGGCACTTTTTATATTTTTTGCCGGAACCGCAGGGGCAGGGGTCATTGCGCCCGACTTTTTTGATATTGCCGGCTGATGATGGCGCGACTAGATTAATTATTGGATTACGCAAGGTCGAACCTTGCGTTGCTAGCTGCTTCACTGCCGTGGCCACATCGTCCGCCATGGTCGCTTCCATTTGTTTGAAAAGTTGCAATCCCTCTCGTTTATATTCCACCAACGGATCGCGCTGACCATAAGCACGCAAGCGGACACTCTGCTTGAGATAATCCATCGCTTCGAGATGATCCACCCACAGTCGATCAATCGCTTGGAGTGTAATTTGCCGATCCGGACTATCGCTAAAAAGAATGGCCTGCCGGCGACCGTACATAATCACCCGCTGATAATTCAAAACCGTATCATATTCGAGCAACTGCCGACGGGAGTCGAAGTTGAAACCTTCGATCTTGGCTTGCGCACTTTCAATCGCGCGCGCCACCAAACGATTCTCAATCGGCTGATCATCCGGCACCCCGAGCCGGCGCATCATGGATTTAACTTTATCAGAGACAAACACTCGCGCCAAACTATCATCGAAGGAAATAAAAAATTGCGTCGTGCCCGGATCGCCCTGCCGGCCGGACCGACCCCGAAGTTGATTATCAATCCGACGCGCCTCATGACGCTCGGTGCCTAAAACAAAAAGTCCACCGAGACGGCGCACTTCGTCGAGCTCGGTTTCTGTCGCCTTCGCTCCGCCCAACTTGATGTCTACGCCACGACCAGCCAAGTTCGTGGCAATCACCACGCTCCCCTTCCGCCCCGCTTCAGCAATGATGGCGCCTTCTTCTTCATGATTCTTGGCGTTCAAGAGACGATGGGGCACACCTTCACGTGTGAGATAAGCCGAGACCAATTCGTTTTTATCAATCGACACGGTGCCGACGAGAACGGGCTGACCCAATTGATGAAGTTCCTTCAATCGTCGCGCCACGGCCACAAATTTCCCCGCTTCGGTTTGGAAGACTAAATCTGTGAGATCAGTTCGTTGGCTTGGACGATTAGTCGGCACCGCCACCACCTCGAGACCATAGACTTTTCGAAACTCCTCGGCGGAAGTTAAGGCCGTGCCGGTCATACCCGCGAGCTTCCCGTAAAGCTTGAAATAATTTTGAAGTGTCACGCTGGCGTAAGTTCGAGATTCGTCTTTCGTCGCGACACCCTCCTTCGCTTCAATCGCTTGATGTAAACCATCAGACCACCGGCGACCGGGCTGAAGCCGACCGGTGAATTCGTCCACGATAATCACTTCGCCACCTTTAACCACATAATCATGATCGCGGTGGAAAAGCGCTTTGGCGCGCAACGCCGTCTCGAGGTGGTGAACATATTTAATTCCTAAATCAGTATAAAGATTATCCACTTTCAATGATTTTTCGGTGCGGGCAATTCCTTCTTCTGTCACGCTAATTGTCTTCAATTTCTCATCGACCGTATAATCCGTCACTGGTTCGTAATTATTAACGAGTTTAGCGAAAATTTGGTACAAACTATCCGAAGCGGCGACCGGCGCCGAAATAATAAGCGGGGTGCGCGCTTCGTCAATCAAGACCGAATCCACTTCATCCACGATGGCAAAGTGATGTTTGGGCCTGGCGGGCAGAATAATTTGCGAGACTTGGTCAGTTTGATAAGCTAGATTGTCACGAAGATAATCAAAACCGAATTCGTTGTTCGTGCCATAAGTGATGTCGGCTTCATAGGCTTCGCGCCGAGTGCACGGTTTTAGAAATTCATGAAAAACTTGATAACCGCCACTCTGATCGCGCGCGGGATCAACTTCGCTGTGTGCCGAATCATAACGATAAGCCGTCTCGTGATTGATCACGCCGACCGATAAACCGAGCGCATCATAAATTTGTCCCATCCACACCGCATCCCGGCGCGCCAAGTAATCATTAACAGTGACCACATGCACCCCGCGCGCCGATAGAGCATTGAGATAAGCCGTGAGCGTTGTGACTAAAGTTTTCCCTTCACCCGTTTTCATCTCGGCAATTTTCCCTTGGTGCAAAATTATTCCGCCGAGCAATTGAACATCGAAATGTCTCTGCTTGAGCGTCCGCTTGGCGGACTCGCGCACCAGCGCGAAAGCGTGAGGCAATAAATCGTCGAGGGTCTCGCCCGCCTTGCCGTCGGGCAGGTCCGTCTCTAAACGAGCCCGTAATTTAGCCGTTTCCGCCTTAAGTTCCAAGTCAGAGAGACTGGCAAAACGGGGTTCTAATTCATTGATCTTAATCACTGTTGGTTCAAGTGATTTCAAGTAGCGGTCATTCCCCGTCCCGAAAATTTTTCCAATAAGTGACATAAGGTAAAATCTTAGCACAAAAAAACAGAATCCCCCAGTCGGGGGATTCTGTTTTTTTTATCGGCGTTTCTTGGTTGCCTTTTTCTTTCCCTTCTTTGCTACTTTCTTTTTCTTAGCCATTTTATTTTTGTTTAAAAAATTATTGGTAACAAGCTAGGCTAGAGCAACCGACCGTAACTTATTTGCTCTCGCTGACTTCTTTATTATCGCGCGAAAAAACTTTCCCGACAATCTTTTTTTACAAAAAAATGTGGATAACTTTATTTGTGAAGTGTCGGCGTGCGAAAACCAATCAACGCAATCACGATCGTGCCGACAAGTGTGATGAGTAAAATATAATTAACATTAAGATTGTGATTCTTAATCACGATGTAAGTCGTGGAGATCCAAACAATGATTAGCGACAGCGCCGTCCACGGGTATTTCATAGATCAAATAAATTTTACACTACCTAAAATTCTTTTAAACATGGGCTGTAAATCACTTGAGAAGTGTTTAATATCAAAAGAGTTTGAAGCCAACCTGAAACGATAGAGATATTGATCTTTGATGATGCAGGCCGCTTGATAAATATTGCCGTCTATATAATCACTGCCCACATTACCAGGTTTATGTAAAACGGGAAACAAATTCCATGAACCAGCGTTTGTCTCATAAACAACGGGCTGATAATCAAGACATGAAAATTTTGCTTCTGTACTACCGTTAGTTATCGCGCTGACAAACAAACAAAAAGGGGTACAAGCCTTTCTTCCTTCTTCTTGGTCGGCATCAAAATAAACATAAAGACTTGTGAATGAAGAAAAATTTGATACCACCAAATTATTTGGATACTTAAACTCAAGCCCATATTTTTCATTCCGATAAGTTTTCCAATCAGAAGTATCATCTAGAGCTGTGGTTGTGGGCCAAACCCATAAACCTAAACCAATCGCTAGAAGAATTAAAATGGCGGCAACGAAATAGCGATTCCGCGCTGACTTTACTTTGGGCGTGTCGACACCCGCTTCGCCAAATCGAGGCGAGTCGGTGGACAAACTCGGTGTTGACATGGGTTCTTGTGACTGGGACATTTGGTCGTTCATGGTTTTATTAAATCACGATCATCCTAATGATAAAACCTCGACAAATTTCTTAATTTTCTTGGCTAAAGTTTTATCATTGGTCACCAATATCGCTTGTTTTGAAATCGCAGTCGCAGCGATAATCGAATCCGCCAGAGAAAGATCCGTATTTCTTTTTAATTTAATGGCGACTGAAGCAACATTACCAAGCAAACTTACCTCGCCAAATAAGTCAATAAATTTTTCTGCCTCATACAAATCATTTCCCTTAAGTTCTGGAAAGCACAAAGTTTCTATTTTACTGATAGTTGAGATCGCTAAATATTCTGATTCGAGATGATTTTTGATCCACTCCTTGATGGAAGCATCCCCGCTCAAGTGGCCGATTAAGATATTCGAATCAAGAATATACATAAAATCTTACTTGTACTGTCTTTCCATTCTTTTCTCCCACTCTTTTCTGGTCTTTCTTTGATAAGCAACGGGCGATATTTTGGTTTTTCCATTCCCCTTTATTAGCCCGTAACTTCTCTCTAGCACACTAAGTTCAGGCTTTGCCCAACCCAGTAATTGCTCAAGGTTTTTGTCATAATCTATCTCCGTCTTTAATTGTGTGTTTTTTAACATATCGTCATCATATCACGCTTTTAAAAGCTGTCGAATTTCTTCGTAGTCCTCGGCGTAGGCGGAGATGATGTTGATTAAACGCTCTTTCGCCACGCCGAGTTGCTCTTTTTCGGCGTCTTTAACTTCGAGTAATTGTTCGAAACTGAAATGCGCTGTCGAATCCGTGGCCTCTTCCAATTTAACTTCTTGAGTTTGGGCCATAATTAATTCTTCCGCCACACCCAACGGATAACTGGCAAAAAAAGAATTAAGCGCCCGAATAATATCAAACCCGGGCGCAAGTTTGACTGCCACCATATCGGCAATCACCAGAGTTCGGAAAAAAATCACCACTTCGCGCGGTAAATAAATTTGGTAATCACGTGTTTTGAGTAAAATTTTTGAAAAAACCAGCGAAGAAGTTAAGTGCTGATAATTAGGTAAAGTTTTCTCTTCATACCACGGCGTGAGAATCCCTTCCAAATCAAGTTGTAAATTATCGAGCATAATCTCTTCCAATTTATCAACCACTTTGGCATACCGTTTATAAGTGTCTGGTTCTTTCAGTTTAAATAAATCAACTTCATCGGCCATCGCCGTCTTCGCAAAATGGAGAAAGTGCTTACTCGAAAAAGCCAGATCGCGCCGAGCGATGCCGTAAATAATCCGCAAGAGATCCAACCGCGTCTTCCCCACCTGACCGATAATTCCGAAATCGAAATAACCCAACCGATTATTTGAAGCGAAAAAGAGATTCGCCGGATGCGGATCAGCATGGAAAAAACCATCAATGAAATACTGGCGCATAATGTCAAAAACGAAATAATACGCTAGCTCTTCGGTGTGGATAGAATGGTTGGTGAGAAGTTCGTCGCGGTATTTCGGATTTTTTTCCAATTCTTTAAGCACCGTTTCCACTGAAAAGACTTCCGCCATATCTTCACTGACTAACACTCGCTCAGTGGACCACTCGGCGTAAGCTCGCGGGATAATCGTCCGCGGATGACTTTCGCTATGACGCGCGAGAATTTGCGAATTGGTTAACTCCTCGCGGAAATCGAGTTCGCGCCGACTCCAAGCGATAAATTCTTTGACCACATCTTGAATTTGGAAAGTATTAAATAAACGGAAAAAACTAAGGAGTCGGCCGAGAACGCGCGCCAACAAAAAATCAGTCTCGAAAACTTGACGGATTGCCGGCCGTTGAATTTTGACCACAACGGGAGTGCCGTCGGACAACCGCGCGCGGTAAACTTGAGAGATCGACGCCGAGGCAATTGGTTTGGATTCGAATTTTTGAAAAACGGCTTCCGGCGGTTGGCCGATTTCGTCAATAAAAACTTGGCGCATCGCCGAGTACGGCGACACCCTGATTCGCGACAAGAGATTAAGCAACTCATTCGCGTACCGAGGTGGAATGAGATCGTGACGAAGCGAAAGAATTTGTCCGAGTTTGACGAACGCCCCACCCGCTTGCTCGAAGAAAAGTCGCAGGCGGACTTCCGGCGTTACTTCCCGTTTTAATAACAACCGGATACTAATCCGACCAATGTCCCAAAATCTGGTTAAAAAATCTAGCCCGCTCATCATTTCGAGCGGAAACCGATATAGGCCAGAATAACCGTAATCGCCATAACGAAGAAAAAGAAAATTTCGGGATCGGTGAGACGATTCGAAACCATTAGAATCGAAGCCGAGATCCAGATAAATAAAATAGCAACGGAAGTCCAGGTGTAACGCATAATATATTTAGGTTCACAAATATCCCGACCCAACTGTGGCCAGCGGGTGCGAGCTCCAAAAACTAAATGTCTTTATGTGAGTGCGACCGCCGGCCACAACTAGGCCCGAAAGATCACAGTTTTAGTATACCAAATATCAGTCGGCACGCAAATCCCCCGTCGCCGAAGCTAAGGGGGGCTTGCGCAAGACATCTAACTTATCAGAGCTCGTTCTCTCCGCCGAAGGCGGAAAGAAAAGCACTCACCTTCTGATGCTAGCAAATCGCCTCTTAAAAGTCAAGCCCAAAGTGGATAACTACTCCTACTTAATGCTAAAATATTCCGATGCGCGCTTACGCTTACATTGACGCTTCAAACTTATTTTACGGCGGTAAAAAATCTCTCGGTTGGAGTGTTGATTTTGAAAAACTTTACAAATATCTTCAGCACCGGTTTGAGGTATCTCGGATCTATTATTTTGGCGGTGTGGAAATTCATAAATTTCCTTTTGACTATCTAGCTAATGATACCGTTTCTTTAAAAGATTTGGAAAAATATCTTGTCGAGTATGTTGAGAAAAATAAAAACAATTTGACCAGTGCTAAACTCGCACTTCTTGATCGTCATCTGAAACAAGTACACTTCTACCAAAAACTCGAGAAATTTGGCTTCCAACTCGTGCTGAAGCCAGTGAAAATGTATGGGGACGAAGAAGGTAATCAAAAACGCAAAGCAAATTGCGATGTGGAGATGGCCTTCTATCTTATGCGAGATAAAAATGAGTTTGAGCGCGTTGTGGTACTTTCTGGCGATGGAGATTTTTTACCCGTATTAAAACATCTTCGTGAAGTCGGTAAAAAAGAAGTTCTAGTCCTCGCCCGTGGACCGAGAACCGCCAAAGAAATCAAGCAATTTGCCGGAGACAAATTTATGGATTTCACTAACAATCTGCGAGATCGTCTTGAGAGAATTTAGACATTTTAAAAAACAGCGAACGGCACCCATTTAGGATGCCGTTCAAGTCTGATACTACTAGTATATCCAAGCCAAACTTCTTGTCAACACTTTTAAGGTAGTGGATAACTACTTGATGATCCCCTGTTTTCTCAAATTAGACATGAAATCTGATAGGGGCTGTTTAAATTCCGGGTGAGCGACTACAGCCTTCTGCCATAACACCAACAGGGCATTAGACTGATTAATCGTTCCATAGGCTTGAACTAATCTTTCGTCTAAAAGAGAGACCGGATCGTCTTTCGCGCCGGCGCTTAGAAGCTCCGCGGCGAGTGGTAATTTATTATCATAGATTGCGCCAAGCGCATAAATTTTCCTAGCTTCGGCAAAAGTGGGTTCGAGCTCGTAGGCCTCACGGAAAAGTGCCAGCGCGTCAGCATACTTCTTTTGATTAATATAAAAACCACCGAGCTCAAAGAGAATGGCTTGTTTATGGGGCGACAAACGGCGAGCTTCGATAAGTTCTTTTTCGGCTTCGGCTAACAAACCAATCCGAGAGAAGAAGGAACCGGCGAAGAGACGATAGCGCGCGTTCTCGGGTTCGCGTTTGATCGTTTCCAAAATCTGATCGTGAGCCAGAATCAGAATTCCGTTGCGTGTTTCAGCCGGCACGGACTGATCTTGCCCCACATTAAGCGCCGAGTTAATCAGATGTTCGCTGGCTTCGGTCGAGGCAAAAGTCTGGTAAGCGAAGACTTGTTTGAAACTTTCCAGTTGCTTATCCGGATATTTCTGCCAATTTAATGCTTCGATCAGCGTGCGACTAGCTAACCACGGTTTGATGTTAATCCAGTACATGGTCGGCACAAACAAAATAACGATGATTAGGGGCGGTAAAAAAGCGGGCACTTTATTTTTGATTAATTTTAAATTACTGGCTGGTAAGAAATTCAGGTTTTTCCCAGTCGAAACAAAGTGCAGATAGCCGAGCATCGCCAAGAAAAGCAAATAACTAATTAGATTATCGAAAACAAAAATATTATGAATAAAATAAGCAACCAAAAGCCCAGAAAATAACGCCCGCTCGATAACAGTAAAACTATTTTTCTTCCACCAGAGATAATAAAAAGCGATGACAAAAAGCGAGAGATAGGCCAAAAGACCTAGCGCGCCCGCGCTGATTAACCAGTCGAAGATGACATTGTGCGAACGGTCGAACCACTGTTCTTGGCTGTACATCGCCGGATCATAGTACTTGTTGAAAACCAAAATATAATTCTCCGGTCCCCAACCGAGAAGCGGCCGTTCTTTGAACCCCTGCCAGCTCATATTCCAGATCATCAATCGCGATTTAGTGGTCTGCTCGGTGAGCGAGATTGAAGCAAAGCGTTCCAAGACCGGGCTAGACTTAACGAAAGCGCTATCTTTATTTAACCAAAAAACCCCCCCGAGAATCACGGCGCCAAGCAAAACGCCCAACGAGATTTTTCGCGCCCAGCGATGTGACCGACCAAAAATCGCGATCAAAATGGCGGTGACAATTAAACCACCCACGAGACCGAGCAAAGTACCTCGCGTCCCGGTGCGATAAAGCACAATCAATTGAAATAAAATAAGCGGTAAATAAATATAAGCAATCGGATTTTGTCGGTAATGCTTGAGCCACAGCCAAGCCGTTAAGAAAATATGCACCAACATATATACCGCCAGATAAGTCGGATTGCCAAAAGTGCCGTCAATCCGACTCCCGCCCTTGGTCAAAGCCATAATCCCAGCAATGACGCTGATCACGATCGAAAGATTCAAAAAATAAAACCAGAGCTTCTCTTTTTTCAAAACCGAAATCAGAACTACAAAATAAGCACCGAGATGAAGAAAATTCACCAAACCTTCCATTCGCTCGAAATTACTCCAGAAACTGCGATAAGGATTCGCCCCCCAAGCCGTCGCGAGAGAAATCACTAGAAGGAGCGCCCCCATCGCGATCAAGATCCATGACTTTTTAGCTTGCCCGCCGATCAGGCGGGGGCGATAATTAGGATCGCGAAGTGCGAGAATAATCCAGAGTGCGAGAATAATCTCCGTCAACACCCGAAAAAAGAACCCCTTGCCGGTGATAAACGGAAAAAATAGCGAGGTGGAGACAAGAAGGGGGGTGAGGGTCAATAATAATAACCCCGCGATAATCCCCCACCGCAAATAATTATTCATGACCGATACTATAGCAATTAAACCTATTTTAAGCTAGTATTTTAAGTATAAATATTTTTTCTTCAGATTAAGAAAAGTCCTTTTTAGAAAATAAAAAATTTTGGGGATAAGTCACTAAAATATAATAAAGTATCACCATAAGTGAAACTAAGGAGTGGGCGACATAGATTACGAAGGCTAATTGAGCAAAGAAAGAAAAAAGAATAATAATAATTAAATACAACGCCCAAACCCAATCATACATCATAAAAATAAAATAATGAGACAACCGTTTAATTAAACCCTGGGCTGGGATTAAAACTGGCTGATCATAAAGATCCTGAAGTAAATCGTCGTGATGCTCTAATTTAATTTTGTGTTTGATGTGATGCCTCAACTTACCAAGCATGTTTGTTAAAGAAGCAAAAACAGAGAGAACAACTGCGAAAATAATAATTGTGGAAAATCCAGTAGCCGTTGCAAAAAAATAACCAATAGAGAGATAGAGGGCAAAAGGATACAAAAAGTGGAAAAAACGATCGTAATAAATACCAGTTTGAGTAAAATAAGATTTGTATCGAGCAACTTCGCCGTCTACTCTATCACCGATTGCTACTAATTGTAGAAAAAATAATTGAATAATAATTAAATAAAAACTAGAAATTATATCGTAAAAAATATTAGATATAATTAATCCAAGCAAAATTATAATCAAGAAAACAGAAATCTGATTGGGACGGACATTAGGAAACAAAACAACTATTAAGTACGACAATCGAGCTGAAACATAACGAGTAAGGGCATAAATTTTATCACCGTTAATGCGACCTTGTTTGGTCACATGGACCTGCTGTCGAAAATTAGAAAAATTAATCATAACCATTATTTCTGTTTTAATACACTCCAAAATTCACCCCAATTAATCTGGTAAGATTCGATTTCCCAACCAGACTCTTTAGTCTCTTTTTCTACATCTTCTAAGGTATACTCAAGATAATGGGTATCATCCAACTTGTATGGGTAACCATTATCCCGTTTATAAACGGCTACCCATTCACGGGTGATCATAGGCACACGAAGTAAAAGGGTGTCACCGAAGAAACCAATTTTTTTAAGTAAGTTAATTCTATCTTCAATGTGCTCAAGAACATTGGACAAAATCAATTTATCAAAATGATTATTGAAGTGATAAACGGTAGCGTCACCCACAATAAATTCGAGATTATCTTTTTGGTAATGCTTCTTGGCATAATCAATATTTTGGTCAGAGATATCTATTCCAACTACTTTCTTCGCTTTCTTGGCCACATCGCAGGCTAACAATCCCCCGCCACAACCAATGTCTAAGATCGTGTCGCCCGGATTGATTCTTGCAGTAAAATAATCGTGATATTTGGTGATCTTATGTTTGGGATTAATTCCCCCATTCAAATTGGTAGCATATTCAGTAATTTTTTTATAACTATAATTATGAAGTTTAATGAAAAATCCCAACAATCGCCTTGTAAACTTAGGCTGATTTTTGATATAACTTTTAATTTTATTTTTAATCATTATAAAAATTTTATAGCATCGGGTCCTTCATTAAAAAGCAAATCGAGAACAGTTAGCCCTGGAATAAAAGGTGGAAAAAGTTGCCGATATTCTCGCGGATGAAAATTTTGAAACGAGAGTTCTACGCTAGCTTTTTCAAATTTATCTCGCTCAATATATTTTTTACCTGACGGACCAGATAAAAATTTTGTAGTCCCAACATTTTTGATTATATCTAAAATCGCATCCGTAGAACGTAATTCTGAATTAACCTCAAAATCCGATGCCCGATAAAATTTAGCCTTCAAATTTAAAATCTTTGATATGTATTCTATAATCCTGATATTTAAATCAGCAAGAGTGACGATTATAGAAATATTAGCGTAAAGATTATTAAAAAAGGGCGAATAATCTTTCCAGTAGGGCGCCCTTTGATAGTAAACTTCAAGCGATCGCCAATGCTTCTTAGCCCAACGAGTATCATTTGGTAAACTAACATCTTTTAATCTCTTAAACAACTCTGTGTGACCAATAGGAACTGTTAAATAAGTCTGACCGCCATTGGGTATCTTTATCTTATTACGATTATGAAACCCATCGCGTGAATAAAAGGCTGTATCATAGAAGATAAAAATATCTGATACAACTATTTTGTTAAAATAGCCTAACCATGGTAAGTAATCTGGCTGGTGCATGGATACAAACATCGAAGTCTACTGAGAAATTAATCTAATAACATCAAAAGATTCAGCATATCTTTCTTTAATCTCAACTCCGCGGGTAATCGCCCAACTTTTAATATATTCAACTGAGAAATAGGGTCGTCCTTCTCCTTGACTTTTATAACAACTAACAGCTTTTATCTTTCTATCGAGATTTTTCTGTGATAAAACACTATAAAAATCAGCTGTTTTATTCAAGCGATTCCAATCATAACCGTAAGACAAAAGATTGCATTCTTTAAAAGCCCTGAAGCTCTCTTGGGCCACAGTCACATGGTCTTGATGCATATCGTCAAGTGACATAGTAAAAACAACATCGGGATTGATTTTCCGCCGATAATTCCAGAGAGTATCGAGGATCGGCTGACGATAACTCGGGAAAACTCGATTTTCATACTTTTCCATAAAAATGTTCTGTTTTTTGAGTCCCAAAATTTTAGCACTCTGATAAACTTCTTGACGAATATCATCGGCTGTAAATTTACTTGCCGTACCCTTAAGATTGAAGGAAAGAATGAGTTGGTAAACATCCTTGCCCGCTTCGAGTAATTTGTTTACTGTGCCCCCGCAACCAAGCTCCATGTCGTCAGCATGGGCACAAACAATTAAGATTTTCTTGGCTTTAGTAAACATACGCGATGACTCTAATACAATCACACTTTCGACATATTCACAAGTTTGATAATTTCTTTGACAAATATTTCTGGCTTATGTTTTGTTCGAGCCAATTCTAGACTATACTTACCGAATTCTACAATTTTAGTTTTGTCACACAACAAGATTTCTAATTTATTTCTTAAGTCAGTCTCATTTTTGTCTTCAAAAACAAAACCGTTCTTTCCAGTTTCGATATAGCATCGTGTGCCATTGGCGCTGCTTGAAATCACCGCTAGACCCCTACTCATTGCCCCCAAGGGAGAGGCCGCCGCGGGTTCATCCGAAGAAGCTAGAACAAAAATATCGTGGTTTAAGTATTCTTTTAAGACCTGCTTAAATAATAAATCGTAACGGAGACTAACTTTTAGACTAAGATTTTTTTGTTTAATATAATCTTCCACTTCCTTCACATAAGATTCATCTGCTCGTTCGCCAATAATAGTCAAATGAACAGAATATTGTTTCACTAATTCTTTAAAAACTCGCAAGAGGAGTAAATGATTTTTGCGCCTGACGAACTTCCCAACTGTTAATATCTTGATTGTTCCATTAAAAAAATAAATTCTTTCTTCATTGATTGTTTCAGTCACGAACGGCACATAATGGAGATTCCTGTTTTCGTTCCCAAACCCAGCCTGATCACCTAGGAGTGGGGTTAAAACCGGTGCCCCGAAAACTAACCCAACCAGAGAAACTGACCAGCTTTTTCTCTTTTGGCGGTATTTATCAATCTGAAGAGTAAACACTATCTTCGCTCCAATTATTTTGGCAAAAACAGCCCCAATCAGGGAATAAACGCTCTCAATATTTTTTATCACCACTATTTCTGGTTTGAAACGCATCATTTCTACAAATAATTTGATGAGTGGTGGAAAACTGTACTTTAGTTCAAAATTATTTTTCAAATAGATTCTTAACTGGCGATTAAAAATTTTATTGAGCAGAATAAACAAGAGTGAATAACCAAGGGTTATCGGTTTAACAACATCATCATAATCTCCTTCTAGTTTACCGCGATAAAGAGTGAGGACTTTAACTTTATGCCCCGCGTCAACCAATCCCTTAATGGGGAAAAAAAGATTACTGTGGAAACTGGGGGCAAGAAAAATTAATTTCATAATTTATTGGGCTTTAGGGCTTCGACGATCTTCTTCATAATTTGGTTTAAAGAAAAATGAACTTCAATTCTTTGTCGCGAGGCCAAGCTCATTCTATACCATCGTTCAGGATCATTTTTAAATAACATTAATTTTTCTGCAATGGCTTGGGCGTTTTTGATTGGGACAAAGAAGCCGGTCTCTTCTTCTCTGACCACATCAGTTGCCCCACCCACCGGCGTAGTGATGATCGGCAATCCAAAGGATCCTGCTTCCAAAACAACATTTGGGAAACCCTCCGCGGTAGAAGACATAACGAAAATGTGGGCCCGGCGGTATTCTTCCTGAAGCGATTCTGTGTTGAGCCGGCCTAAAAACTTCACTTGATCGCAGAGGTTAAGTTCCGCAACCTGCTTCTCATACATTGTTCTCAAGGTGCCGTCACCAGCAAAAATTAGCCTAAACTCATTCTGTTTATCTTTGGGTAAAAGGCTAATTGCTTCAATAATATACTCGAAAGCCCGTTCATAATAATTCATTGAAGCCACGGCCAAGACAAGCCATTCTGGTTGATCCTTTTTGATTAAATTCCTCATTGCAACCTTTTTTTGATCGTCAATTATTGGAATACCATTTCCGATTATCACGATTTTTCTCTTATTCCAGGGCTGATATTGAACGACGAGATGCTCCATCTCTTGACTTAAGACAATAATTTGGTTAGTGAAAAAATTGAGAATAATATCGGCCAATTTAAATTTCCAATCTTTTACTTTTACTTGACCATGCTGATTTGTCACCGCGCTTGATTCTCTGATCACGATCTTCACCTTAGGTCGAATTACCTTGATTAATCTAGCGAGAATTTTGGGCAACTCGAGAGTCGCGTAAATTGTTTGGATTTTGTTTTGGTCTACAAATTTAATAAGTTTTTTGATAGCTTGATAATCCAATAAATTGCGCGAGTTTAAAAACAGCCTATCTACCAATGGCACTATTAATTCGCTAGAAAGATTATCTGAAGAAAAATCTGGAAAAAGTGTGGCAAAGAAAACTCGATGCCCGACCGTTGATAAAAAATTAGCCTGCCTGACAAACACCCCCTCGGCCCCGGCCCGAGCGAGATTATTGATAATAAACAAAACTCTAATTGGTTGGAAACTATTTTTAGATTGGTTTTCGGCAGACATACATTGGCCAACGTACAAAAAGACCCACAATTATTTTTGGTAATCGTGGATAATAATAAGAGTTAACTAATACTTCGACCAACTGAAAACCGACCTCATTCAATAATTTTTCTTCAGCCCAAATATTGTTATGGGAAACATAGAGATCTCCATTGGGATGATGCTCCACTCTCACATGGTAACCCAACCGCCAATGAGGGAGTTGCTCGATGAATCTTTTGGTCGCTTGCCAACTTCTAGGCCAAGCCAAACTATTATGCCCTGAGTAGGCAAAAATACCCTCCGGTTTAAGCACGCGGTAAGCTTCACTTATTATTTCCTGCCGGCGGTTACTATAATCAATCCCTTGATTGGAGAAAAACACAAAATCGAAATTATCGTCAGGAAAAGATAATTCAGCGGCATTCATCACCCGGAGATCAAGCTCGGGGTAAAGTGTCTTCCCTTGTTCGATAAAAGGCATGGACACATCAACCCCAATCACCCTTGAACATTTTGTCGCTAAATACTTGGTACTTCGGCCAGTGCCACAACCTAGGTCAAGCACTCGAAACTCTGGCTTAAGATATTGTTCAAACAAAAATTTTTCGTAGGGCCAAAGATAATCTTTGGAATAGATTTTGACGGCCTCCGGTGTGGAGTAAGTATTTTTATTAATCTTTTCAAATTCCATGGTAAAAATCTTTTATTGAATAAACGATCTTTTTAATTTGGGAGTCAGTAAGATTGGGGTAGATCGGTAAGGAAACACCTTGATCAAGCCACTGATCAGTCATTGGGAATGACCCAGTAGAATGAAGAACGCGGTGCAACCCGCCAACCACCCCGTAACCACAAATGATCCCTTGTTTTTTTAAAAACTGGCGGAGCTCATTAGACTTTTTTGTTTTAACTACATAACGATAGAAAATGTGTTTTTTACTCTTCGGCACTTGGGGTAAAATTAGGGGTAAATTTTCTAACTCTTGAGTGTATTTTCTCGCTAAAACTTTTCGCTGACGGATAAAATTTTTTAATTTTTTTAATTGCGACAAAGCTAGCGCTGCGGATAAATCATTCATCTTATAATTATAACGAATTTTGTCGTCTAGTTTTTTATCATATTCTCGCCGATCTTCTAATTCATCCCGATAATCCTGATTGGAAGTCGTCACTATTCCGCCCTCACCACCAGTAATCATTTTGGTGGCGTAAACCGAGAAAGTGGCCAATTCTCCAAAACTACCAGCCGGCCGTCCGCTTAATTTTGATCCTGGTGACATCGCACAGTCTTCAATCACTGGTATTCCGTTAGCCACTTTCAAAATTTCCTCCATATCAGCCATAAGTCCAAACATGTGAGGCACAATAATTGCTTTAGTCTTAGAAGTAATTGCTTGGGTCAAAGAAGCAACATTCATATTCCCATCACTTTCATTTACATCAACTGGCACCGGAATGGCTCCGGTATAGCGAATCACATGAGCTAACCCAACACAAACATACGAGGAAACGACAACTTCATCGCCTGCCCCCACCCCAAGAGCTAACAAGGCGAGATGGAGGGCTGAGGTGCCAGAATTAACCCCAATTCCAAACTTCTGGTTCGATAATTTAACAACTGTCTTTTCCAGATCTCTTACAGCTGACCCATTACTTAACCATCCACTTTTTATAACTCGAGTTACGGCTTTGATATCTTGGAAATCAGTACTAGGTCGAAAATGTGGTATGTTTTTTTTGTCTGACATAAAAATTATTTCGCTTTAGAAATATCGAGGATGAGATAATCGGAATTATCGTAAACCACTTCTCCGACGGACATACCGCCTGCCCAATATAAATCCGAGATTTTACCTCGCGGTATTAACATATGGGTAGATTTAAGTTTTTGGGCAAAAATTACAATATCGCGAAAATCTGTCGCTGACCCAACTACCCTATCATATTCCTGCCGCTCTTCATACCAACGCTTGCTGTTGCTAAAACCGGAAGTAACCCACAAATTACCCTCCTTATTAGTCAAATTAGTGTTAAGGTGGCTCAAAATCTTGAAAATAAAATCACGTTGATCTCCTGAAAAAACAAAAAAATTAGTCCCAGTGTGTGGCAAATTAACCCGTGACCATAAAGCAACCTCCTTTAAGTTGAAATAAGATAAAACTTGGTCTCCAGAAACAATTGGTGCCAAGTTATACTTTAAACGAATATTTTCTGGAATTGTCATTCTGGCTATATTTCTGATCAACGGGGCAGAAAAACGTATTGGTAATAAAACAATAACAATAACAAAGAAAAAGGCTAACAATTTTTTTCTTTTATTTTCCACCAAAAATACGATGAAAGCCACCGATTGAAATAAAAGAGCAGCCCCGACAATGCGCATTGATCTTAAGTGTTCGAGAAAGATTGGGGAACCACCACTTTTGATATTTATTCCATTCAAAAATTCAATAATAATGATAAAAAGAATAGCAACCAAAAAAAATAAAAACGTGATAATACTAATTTTCGTAAACAGTCCATTTGGATCATCTTGCTTCTTAAGGACAAAATAAAGAGACGCCACAAGCGTAATTAACAACGGCAACCCATCCCAAATGTCCCTTTTGATTTCTCCAAATTCGATTGTTTTAATAAAACCACTACCCCGAAATTTGTTTTGAACTATTTCTGACTGCATCTCTTTTTCTGAAACAGAAAGATTATTCTCGTCCAACATTTTTGTATTTGGATTTAACAAATGATTTAAGAAAAATGGAGCTGAAATAATAAAGTAGACGATTATAAAAAATAGCAACGGTTTAATTAATTTAAAACGATAGAAAACTAGAGCGACAATAATACAAAAGAAAATTCCTATCGTGCCAACAGGTGGATATAAATAAACAAGCAACCCCGCCAGAGTAGCCAACAGTAAGTTAATAAATGGTTTTTTTATTCCCTTGATTGTCCAATAATAAATAAACAAAACATAAAAAGGTAAAACAAGAATACTCCCCCGAAAACCACTAATATCTAAAAAGCCGATACTTGTTGAAAAGATAAAGCGCGGAATTAAGATAACAATACCAGCTAAAGCTGCTCCCCACCAGTTGCCAAAAAATTTTCTAGCAATTAACCCAGTGATGATATAAGTGCAGATTATTATTACTAAAGACATAACATGATAGCCTCCAAGGCTGTGTTCTAGCCCCGGATTTAAAAAATAAAACAAAGGAAATGCGATGTACAATTCTGATTGATTATACGATGGTGGAACATTTTCCCAATAATTAAACCGCGATTGCAATTCGAGAAACTGATATCCCCAAACATCGCTACTTAAAGAATTGGTTTGGAGCGGTATATTGATACGCAAATAAAAAGCCAAAAAGATAAATAAAATACTCCAGAAAAACAAACGGGAATTTAAAAAATATTTAAATTGTTGAATCATATTAATGAAATTATTTCTTATAAGTAATAAAATAGAGACCATGGGCATTATCAGGCGCCATCGGATGCCTGCCGATTAAATAATCTAAAAGAGTTAAGGGGGCGAGAATAAAAATAAAAGCCACTTGCCATAATTGGTATAATTGCCGACTACCAAAAGACAAAACTAGCGATAGCCAACGACCCAAAATAGAAACCAAAGCCGTGGTTGGCCCCCAAGCCGAGCCACTTTCTTTTATTTGAAAACCATTCAGCAATTCCTTCATACCGAATTCGGTCCATCGGAAATAATCCCCGGGTGAAGCATGGTAACCAAGCATAAATGGAGTTACTACATACAAGAGACCTTCTGACTTAAGAACTCGACGTATTTCCGTTACCGCTTCCTGGGGATAAATTAGATGCTCTAAAACTGACTCGCAAATAACTGCATCGACCGAATTATCCTTAAAAGGAAGATCGTAAACATCGCCAACGATTTGAGTCCCGATAAATTGGTCATAGTCAAGATTTATAACATCTTTACCAACCTTTTTAACCCCAGAACCAATATTTAAGATTATAGATTGACCAGGTAGAGAAGAGATGACTTCCTTCGCCGATCTGCCAATGAAGGTGGCCGATAAATGATAGAGAATGTTAAAAAAAATAGGGTTTGTTTTTACCCAAGCCTTAAGACGCAAGGTGGTATAATCATGTTCTGCCTTACTTAGAACCTGACTTGAGAGTCTGTCCCCCAACTCTGCCTTGCGGAAAAAGATTGAATTGTTTTTTGTTGGATATTTTTTTTGGCATTTAGCACACATAATGATTTCATTTGTCACACTCAAATTACCATGACAAATTACGCACCGTAGGACTGATATAAACTTTACTGACATTCTATAAATTTAAATCACTTGACCCACTTAGCAAAATCTTGTAAAAATTGATCCACGACTTCATCGGTTTTAAAGTGCGAAGCCATAACAGAAAAAAATTTTGGAGGGACAGTGACAATGTGAGCTCCGGCTATGCCCGCGTCGATTATATCCTTAACTCCTCGAATTGAACCGACAATTATTTCTGCTTTGAGCTTTTGTCGATCGATTATTTCTCTCGTTTTTTTGACAACAATAGCGGGGTCAAAATCTTCCTCACTAAGAATTCCGTCTCTTATTGACTGCTCATATTGCTTCTTAAATTTGTTATCATTTTTACCATCTCTAATTCTTCCCCAAAACAAACTGACAAATTTTGCTCCAGCTTGGGCTGCTAAAATTGCCTGACCGACAGTCATACAAGCTGTACAGTTAACAGAAACTCCTTCTTCTGATAACCGGTGGATTATCTCCAACTCATCCCAACCAATCTGGACTTTAACACTAAGCGAAGGTAACTTAAAAATTTTCTTGAATCTTCGTGCTTGACATAAAATTTTTTTACTATCCTGAGAAAATACTTCGACACTCAGATGGGCCTTGCTGTTGTATCGTCTGATTAAGCTCACTATTTTTGAGATATGCTTTTCAAACTCAACTTTTGGTTCTTTGGCTAATAGGGATGGGTTAGTTGTTACCCCTCGTACGATACCACGTTTAAACGCTTTTTCTATATCCTCCAAATTAGCACTATCAATAAATAATTTCATTTTGAATGTTTTTTCTTTTTAGATAACTTAGTCTGACTAATTAAATCTTTTAGGCGAAAAACTATCAAGTGATGCAAAACCACGTGGAAGGATTCCACGTGGGGTGTACTTTCTGCCGGTACTACCACGCAAGTTTGAACTAAATTTTTCATTGGGCCACCGTCAAAACCAGAGAATCCAATGGTTGAACCCCCTATATCTTTAGCGAACTGGAGACCGCGCAACAAGTTCTGCGACCAAGCACCGACCTTATCTTTGCCCGAACCGCCATGAACACTGATGCCAATGACCACACTTTTAGGCATCCAGTAATTTCTTAATTGGGTGATAAAAAGATTTTCCCATCCCCAATCGTTAGTCGTAGCGCTAACCAGGGGAATATTATCAACCAAGGCGATCGCCTTAATTCCATGATGCATAGGATCATCATTCACTGTCTTGGCTAAATCGCTCGCAAAATGTGTCGCGGTTGAAGCAGAGCCACCATTACCCATTAAAAACACCCATCTATGGTTTTTCCAAGCATCAAACAAGATATCAACAATCTTTGTAATCTGAGTCTCTTGCTCCTTCAATTTTTCTGCAATAAGTTTAGACTCATCAAAATAAGAGTGGACATACGAACGGTTAATCTTTAACATATTCTATTGATTTTACTACCTCCACAAGAATAAAGCAATCTCTATCTCTCTTCATCACCTATAAACTAAGAACCCTGTGTCTAGCCCCCAATGGATCTAAATTGAAAAACATTTCTTTCATTCTCGAAGTTTTTAAGACTTGTCGAACATTATTTTTCACTTTTTTTGATCCACAGTAAAACATAAAGTACCCGCCACCACCGGCACCCATTATTTTTCCACCGAGTGCGCCGGCTCTTTTTGCTTTCTCATAAATCTCATCAAAAATAGGATTGGATATTTGTCCCGAAATTTCCCTTTTTATTCTCCAGTGATCATCGAGCAATGTTCCAAAAGATTCTAGGTCACCAGTTTTAAAAGATTCATATATTTCTAAACCAATAGATTTTGTTTTATGTTTGAGCTCTAACGCCTTTTTATTATCCTGGGCTACAAGGATTTTTGAACTATCTCGCTTTACTCCAGTATAAAAAAATAATGTATTGTCAAAAAATTTTTTACTAATTTCTTCTTCTATCTTCGGTTTTGTTATTTTGATGTTTCCATCTTTACTAATATTCAAAGCAGTAAATCCCCCCATGGAACAAAGATAGGGGTCTTGAGGACCATCTGGTAATCCTAATTTTCTGGTGATAGAAAAAGATTTTTCCGCTGCGATCTTATTACTAATTTTTTTGCCGGCGAAAACACTTAGCCCTTTTAGCAAAGCAACGACACAGGCTCCAGAAGAACCGAGACCAGTGCCAGCCGGAGTATCTGCCTTGAATGAGATTGCCACTGAATTATTGATACCGAGGGCTAAAAGAGCTTCTCTTGCTAATTCATGTTCAACTTTTTTAGGATGATCGACTGTCTCGAATTGACGATAATGGACATGGATTAAGTTATCCGATTTGGTGCTTTTAATTAAGATGTCCATGTAAAGATTAATGGTGACACCAAACACAAAACCTCCGTATTTCCTGTAATACGAAGGAAGATCTGTTGACCCTCCACCGAGAGAAATTCTGAAAGGAACACGGACCAAAATTATAGGCGAGTTCATATCTATATCCAATTAAACATAGCAAAATAAGTAATAAATGTCTAAGTTAATTCGATGTCAACGTCAACTGGATTTCCTAGTCGAAAAAACAATTTCTTCCGCCTCAAAGATAGATTTTATGTTAAAATCGGCTTTCGAGCATTCATCCTCAGTTTTTTTTTGAATAAAAATTGTTTTGCAACCAACATTTTTCCCCACTTGAATATCAGTTAGGCTATCACCAATAAAAAAAGATTCCCTTAGGTTGATTTTCCATTTCTTTACTGCATCTAAGATCATACCTGGTTTGGGTTTACGACATAGACATTTTCGATTACGTCCATGCGGGCAAACATAAATATCGTCAACTGGCATTTTTTTAAGAAATCTAGTTATTTTTTTGTGTTCAATAATATTTAGCAATTTATATTCCAAATCAGGTTGATTGGTAATTATTATGCGCAAAAAACCTTTCTGTCCCAGACGATCAAGAAAGGGAACGATTCCCGCCTTGATCCTTAACTCAGAAAATTTCCAAGGAGCTGTAAAACGAACTTTTTTACCAGCTATCTGGCAATTTTCTCCTCGGTAAACAAGGTTGTTTATTGTGCCATCTCGATCGAAAAATACTGCCTTATTCATTTTTTATTCTTTTTAAAATATCTTTACCGGTAGTAACACTTGTAATTACCTTCCCACCGAGCACCGAATAACAACCAAACCCATGATAAGTCACTTCGCTAGGGCGGGAATCATTTTTCTTGGAAGATTTGCCAACTGGTAAAATCGAGTACATTGATTTAACATATTCAGCTCTATCTAAAATAGGAAACCATTTTTTGCATCTATCTCTCATTTTTCCCCAAAGAGAACACTTCGGTAGTTTTTTCATAATGATTTTATTTCCCCTTTGTCCATTGCCTATTGCCCTAATAGACAAGGGAACATCGCCGAATGTAAACAATTCATTCTCGCCAGTGGTTACAATAGTCGCAAATGGCCCATCAACAATCGTTGCTGAAAATGGTGATTGTTTAGGAATACGAATCAAAATAACTTCCTTAAACCTGAGCTCAATATCTTTTTTAGCAAAGCCAAGCCAATTAGGTAATAAATTATAATTGGAATAGGTGCAATTAATTACGTAATCGAAGCTTCCATTTTTTTTCATACAACCGTTCGTAAAATATAATTTCTTTTGGCCATCAGGCATTAATTCAGAATTGGTTACTGAGGAGTTTAATTTTAAAACTATCTTTTTCTTTTTTAATTTTTTTGTAATGATGTCAAATAAAGTTTTGTAATTATATATTCCCTCTTTTACTCTAAAACAACCGTCAATACTATTTCCATTGATTATCTTACTATCTGGCACAACATCTTCACATGGAAGATCAAAATTTGAGCAAAATTTGATGAAATCTTTTTTGGAAGTTAGAGAGTTTTTCTTTGCAACACAATAATAGCTTTTAAAATCATGTTTTACTGCCTTTCCGTACCACTCTTCAAAATCCTTTGTGGCGTTAACAATTTCTTGGACCGTTTCTGGACTGCGCGGGTAATGATAGCCCGAATGATGCCGATATTGATTCAACCGGGTAGCTTCTAACAATAGGTTTTTATTTTTTTCAAAAAGAGTCACTTCAAAATTATCACTTAGGGCTATAGCTGCAGTAACTCCAAAAATGCCTCCACCGATTACTGCCACCCTGTCTTTATCACGATTCGAACTTTTGGTCACCAAATTTGTGGTGCTAACAACTCTTTCTCCCACGACCCCATCTGGATATGGAATATCACTATTATTAATTAGCCTTAAAAAAGTCTCGAGTTCGGATTTCAATGGTTCCTTAGCCAACAGGCAAACAATTTTTCTGTTAGTTTTTACCCCCTTCAGAATAATTATCCCTGTCTGAAAATCTATCGTGAGACATTCATCCTTGAAATTAAATTTTAATAATCTTTCTTTAATTTTATCCAACCAGCCCACATTAAAATTGGCATCAATATTATTTGAATATCTTATACTTGTTTTTATAAAACTCTTTCCTCTGCTCGACCAAACCTTACACACCCTTGAGTTGAAAAAATAATCCATCATATCCCACCAGTGTAATTCTTCAAATGCCGGCTTCTCTCCGCGCCAAGTGTTTATTGGGCTTACAAATGATCCTTCTACGCTTATCGGTAACGGTCTTTTTTTGAGTATTTTTTTAATAGCCTCAACCGCTGGATGGAATCTAAAAATGTGTCCAACCATTAATTTGTTGTTCGTCTTCTTTGCTAATTCAATTAATTTTCTCGCTTGTTTACTATTTTCTACGAGCGGTTTTTCTACAAAAACATTGCAAAATTTAATACACCGGCTTACAAGTTCGAAATGGGTACTGCTTGGTGTAACAACAATGACAGCATCTGCCATTTTTAACAAACTAGTCAATACACTAGTAAAAACAGGAAAAATTATTTTGGAAGACAATTCGCGCGCGCTCTTTTCTTTATCCACAATTACAGCAATAAATTCAATCACACCCCTAGCGTGGAAATCCGAGAGAATTCTTAGATGATTCTTACCAAATCTTCCAGCCCCGATGAGAATAATTTTGGGGGGTTGAGTCATTTTATTTGTTTTGTATTATTTCTTTTATCATATAAGGAGAAGACTGTTTTAGATCATAGTGTAAACGAAGCAACATTTCAGCCAGAAATCCAATCATGAAAAGTAACACGGCTAAAATAGTAAATAATGTACCAACAATCGGCAATGGTGTCTCTGTAAAATTTAATACCCCCGCCAGCCTCAAAGCAATAGCAATAATAAAAGAAATTGCTGCCATTATCCCAGAAATTAACCCTAGCCCGCCAAAAAAACGGAGGGGACGAGCAAAATAACGAACGAAAAATACGATCCCCAACAAATCAAAAATACCTCTAACCATATTCATTATTCTAATTTTAGAAACCCCAATTTCTCTAGGATAATGAGGAACTGGCACTTCAGTAATTTTTGCTCCCCGTTGTTTGGCCACTGCTGGAAGAAAAACCTGTGCTTCACCCCATAAACGAAAATCTTTTATAAAACTAGTTCGATATACCTTAAGACCGCAACCAAAATCATGTATATCTAAATTGAGTAATTTACGAGCAATAAAATTTGCTAATTTAGAAAAAATTTTTCTAGTCCAATGATCTTTTCTTATTTGTCTCCACCCGACAACAACATCGTAACCTTGATTGATCTTGTTTAATAACAAAAGAATGTCCTCAGGATCGTTCTGAAGGTCAGCATCAATAAGTACAACGATATCGCCGTTTGCATGGCTAATTCCTACATCTAATGCTGCAGTTTGGCCATAATTGCGCTGTAGAGTAATTAAATTTAAAGGAGTAATTGCTCTGCCAATTTCTTCCGTTTTATCTTGAGAACCATCATTGACAAAAATAATTTCAAATGGCAGATTAACACGATCCATTGCTTTGATAATACGAGAATGTAGGTTTTTTAGGAGCTTCTCTTCGTTAAAAATTGGTACAACGACTGATATTTTGTTCATATTGATCTAAATATACAGAAAATAAAAGAAAAAGAAAGGACGAGGTTTATCACCACGTCCTTGTTTTGATATTCTCCTATAATTATCTATCTTGCCAACGAGCTCCAATACTTGCTTTTAAACGCATTGCTACATGTTGAGGTGTATTTATCTCTCGCCATGCTAAATCACGCAACTCAACAATACGTTCAGCTGGAACAACGGTATTCCTCATTACTGCGTTTTTCCAGTTAAAACTATCGGGATCAAAATTTCGATCGAGGTTCCCTCCAGCAACCGCGATCTCAAACAAACTACTACCCGGGAAAGGAATTGGGATAAAAAACGTGCAGTACTCAGCCCCCGCTTCAACGAGTCTTTTCGCCAGCAAAATACTTTGTCTCATTTCAACTTCTGTTTCGTCCGGAAAACCAATCATCATATTGATCGGGCAAATTATTCCAGCTCGTCTAGCTAAGCGCACTAATTCAACGACATCTAGAGTTTCCAGATTAAGTTTAGCTGTCGCGTACTTGTCCAAAATGCGCTGAGAACCAGACTCAACAGGGAAAACGATTTGGGCAAAACCTGACTCGGCCAACAATTCAAGATACTCCCTATCAATCACCAATCGGCTGTTCTCTCGCTTCAGAAAATGAACCAGGTTTACCCCATTGACATCAGCTATGCTTAGGCCACGACCAACCACTGAGCTGAAAATTTGACGAACTCGTTCTTTTTTTGCCAAAAGACTGTCGTCCTCAAAAAAGAGTTTTCCTACCCCAAGTTCTTTCAGCCGATCGATCTCTTCAATCACTCTTTCAACTGATTTGAGCCGAAGTGAACCAATATCTCCAACTTCTTCGACCATACTTTTTTCCCTTGAGATGTGGCAAAAAGAGCACCGAAAGGGACATCCACGAGACGTCATGATCGGGGCATAACGTTTTTGTTGGTCAGATGAAACACCGTGGGGTGAGGAAATTTGGTCATAATGTCGAAATGGTAACTTCTTCCAAGCGGGGAAGGGCAGATCATCCAAATTAACAGTTATGTCCCCTGGCCTTGCCGGCCTCCTCACGATCTGTCCGGTCGCCTCTTGAAACGCGATTCCGTGTAAATGTCTGGGGTCTTCATTGCCCCGCCAAGTTTGAGCAATCATGGGAATGATCCGTTCTCCCTCTGTCAGACAAATTTGATCGACATTGCCTTCAGCAAAAAACCTGTTGAGCAAATTACGAGCGTTAACACCTCCAGCCACTACCAAGATACCGGGGTCAACCGACTTAACAATGGAAGCAACTTCAAGCGCCATCCTCGTTTGGGGAGTAAAATTTGAATTAATCCCAACTAATCCATAGTCTCCCTTCGATACCACTTCGGCAATCCGATCCGGAGACATTCCAATTCTCGTAAGACCGTTAGATAACCTCACACTCCGGTAAAATGTCTCCTCTAAAGAATCATCTACCGTCCCCACGGAAGCGTCAAGAACATCAACAGAAAACCCTGCCAGTTCCAATGCCCCGGCCAAATACAGTGGTCCAAGGGACCCATCTGGTCGTGGGGTTTCAATTTCCATGAGTTGATTCGGTGGGTAAATTAGCAATACACGATTTCGATTTAGCATCGAGATTCCTCCCTTTCAAAGAACTAATTTCTGTTCACAAGCTCTTTTATTAGATTACTTTCTATTATTAAACTTGTCAATATCGTAGACTGTTGAAAAGGAAAGATTATCAACCCCTGGAATTAAATATACATCATTAGTGTGAATAAACTCAGACATCATATCAGTAAGATATATTTCCTTTGCATGACAAACAACAATTTGATAATTAAAAATATCAGAGCTAGCTAAAATTAAACCACCAGCCACTAAATTAGAAGTTGGCATTTTCGGTTTTTCAGTAATTGAAGAAATTCTTCCCGCTTTATCTAAAGTTATCACTGCTGAATTTTGAGGATAATCGAAATGACGACAAAGCCAACTAAATTCATGGACCAAGCAATGTTCAACATCTTGTTTGGTTAAAAGCTCATCACCATAGACAATAAAAAAACGCTCGTGATCAGAAAAGTATTTCTTAGCCAACAATAAGGCCGGTCCTGTCCCGTTTAATGTTTCTTGCCTCTCGAATTTAAAAGACATTCCATAATATTTTTTGTTGAGGAAATCTATGATTTGATCACCGCGATAGCCAACTACGACTATTATCTCATCAACGAAATCTATTAAGGATTCAACAATATGCTCCAAGAAACTTCGTCCCGAAATTTTTACCAACGGTTTAGGAATTTTATCCGTTAATGGTCTCATCCTACTCCCCCTGCCTGCGGCTAAAATAACTGCTTTCATTTATTGATTCCGATGGTTAAAAACAAAAATTTTACTAAAGAAAAAACTAACCATCGACATTCCACCGGCCACCAAGGTTACAGATAATAGGTAGTGCATCCCTAAAACTGATGTCAAAAAATAGATAAAGAAAAAACCTATTGGAGACGATGCCAGATAGAACGACATATTTTTGATATACGACCCCCAGAGGTTAGGAAGATTACCATGAGAAAAAGTGATTGAGCGATTAAACAAGAAAAATGTTGTCCAACTTACGATCGCCCCAATTATGGCAGAAAATAAATACCACAATCCCAAAATATTAACTAGGATAAATGTAACGAAAATATTTACAAGAAATGAGATCACACCGCCTAAAATGAAAGCTGTCACTTGTTTTCGCATCGATAAATTATTTAGAAATCCCATTTTTGTAAAACTGAAAAAATCCGTTCGGTGACTTGATCATCCCATAATGGAATCCGTCGGGGTTGAAAATTTGTATCGTTCAAATGAGCCATAATTTCGCTTGGAACGGCCTGTTCAACCGAGAATAATTTATTGGACCCCAACTCTAAAGTAATTGGTCGTTCAGTATTGTCACGCAGTGTAGCACAAGGTATTCCCAAATGAGAAGTTTCCTCTTGAATCCCCCCTGAATCAGTAAGTACGCCTAAACTAAATTTAATTAATTGTATAAAATCGAAATAACCCAAGGGGTCAATCACCTGAAAAGGAACAAGTAATTTACCTAAACCGTAACTGATAATTTGTTTTTTTGTCCCAGGGTGTAGTGGTAAAACTATTTTTTTATTTTTACTTAATTCAACCAACAAGCATAAGATTTTTTTTATCTGGACTAAACTATCGGTATTCTCCTGCCTGTGGATAGTTGTTAAAATATATTCCTTGGGTTTCAAATTTAATCTGTTAAGAATATCCGAAGCATCAATTTTGTCTTTAAAAATTTCCAAAGATTCAATCATAATATTACCCACCAAATGAATTTTTTTATCTTTTACTCCTTCTCGATGTAAGTTCTCGACCCCCGACGGTTCGGAAACAAAAAGTAAATTGGACAAATGGTCAATGATCGCTCGATTTATCTCTTCTGGCATCCGGCGATCATGGCTACGCAATCCGGCCTCAATATGAACAAGGGGGAGTCGTCGTTTAACACTTGCTAGCGCCCCTGCTAAAGTAGAATTAACATCGCCAAAAATCACTACCCCATCAAATTTATGTTGTTTAAAAACATCTTTTAAGGAATCAAACATTAAACCGATTTTTTCCGTGTGTTTTTCTCCTTTCATTTCCAAAATAATCTCTGGCCTAGGAATACCCAACTCATCAAAAAAAACTTTCGACATCTGCTGGTCAAAATGCTGACCCGTGTGAACCCCCGTAAATTTAAACTGTGGATAATTTCGGGCTCGACGAAAAAAAGGGGCGGCTTTAATGAAATTAGGTCGAGCGCCAACAATGACTGCAAAATTGGGTACAGATTTTTTCAAAAAAAACATAGGGATTAATTAATTCGATAATATTCCTTCATCCATTGGATAGTCCGCTTAATTCCCTCATTCAAGTCAACAGTCTGCTTTAAATTGAGCTGTTTCGCCGCTCGAGAAGCATCTACCTTTTTATTTTTAGTGGTTAAAATTTCTGACTCTTGATAGTGAAGTAAAGATTTTTTTGCCCCACTGTGCTTAAGAACCAAATCAGCTAGAAGTTCAATGTCGTGCTCTTCACCGCCAGCAATATTATAAATTTCCCCCGATTTAAAATCGTCTACAATATTTGCCAAGGCATTGGCAGTATCTTCAAGATAAGTAGAAGTCCGAGTATGGCCACGATAAATAACTATCGGTATGCCAAAAAGCAAATGGTAACAAAATTTACAATTTACACTCCGATATGGATGATACCACTCACCCGGTCCGTAAGTATTGAAGAGTCTAACTATAACTGTTTCGGTCCCATGTTTTATTTTTGAATTCCGGATTTGTTGTTCATTAACCCATTTAGACAAAGCGTAATCATTCAACTGTTTGACCTCATATTTATCCATTACATCTTCAGACATAACCTGATCAAAATCGCCATAAACTTCAGAGGAAGAAAAGTGGATTAATTTAAAACCCAATTTCTCTTGCAAGCGAATAATGTTTTTCGTTCCGATTGCATTGGAACGCCAAACTTGTTCATAAAAATCTTCACCATTCCAGCGACCAAACTCAGCAGCACAGTGGTAAACAAAATCAAATGGGCTGGCTTTTTGGAAAACTCTCTCCAGCTGTCTAAAATCCGCTACATCACAGCGAGAATAGTAAAACTTACCTTTAGACATAGGGTGTTCCCAACCAACTTCGCCCAAATCGTGAGAAAGATCTAACCCAAAAACATTATGTCCCCGCTCACCAAGAACCTTAGTGAGCCAAGACCCCACCACCCCCTTACTACCAGTAATCAGTATGCGTGACATATCCCCATCATCATATCATTAAAATAAATTTTTTCAAGAAAAAAAGCCCGGCGAGAACGCCGAGCTTGAATATGTGATTTTCGCAACCTGATTCTTCAATCGGAACCGGGGAAATCCCAATTTGGGGTTTCAACGATTTCCTTTCGGTTTTTAAAATAAAAGAATACTTCCTGAAATGTAGCGGCAAATCCCCGGCGAATGTGATCCTCAATTTTGAGAGCATCGGTCATTGCCGACTCAAAACAGGTCGCCATCTTGACTCCTTGACTACCAAGTATGGGCGCCCACCAGTTTGTCGCTTTCGGGAGAAGCATTCGGTAATCGATCCAGTATCTCACTTCCTTCATTGCAGCCACGAGATATGGGAACATTCTTCCGCCGTGATAAGCGACGGAGACACTTCCGACGTTCTCGAATCGATGCTCTTCGGCCTTTCTTACAATGGCCAATGCTTCTTCTTTGGAGTTGGTGATCGGATCCATAACAATCAGATCACCTCGACTGGCGCCATGTGATACTAACTCTTGGACAAGGGCATCCGAACCAATCCAAGCCGATTGTGGGGTTGAACCACTAGTCGCTCGTCCATCCCCGCCAACTACCCAAATAGGACATTGATACCGACGACCCATTCCAACTGCATGATCAAACAAACTACCTTCTTGGTACATTCCTTGAGATAGACCGTGAACCGCCACGGCATCAAGTTTATCTGGTTCATCACTCATACAAGCAAAAGTAATGGCTATTTGTGCCACCGAGACGGACTTCTCTACCAATGCTAATGTAAACGGATCGACTGATCGCCCCATCACAACACCATCCTTTCAATCAAAGAACTCCTCTTGAATCAGTTTCGCTAGCCAATTTAATCCTAACACACTGTACCTAAAATCACAATCCCACTTCCAAAATTTCAAGACCTTTCGATAACCGAGACGCCACGCTGTTGAACCACCCGAGAAGCACACTTATTTGCGAATTTGATAGCATCTTCAATATTATTAGTTTCAGCATATTTTACTAAAAGGGCAGCAAAAAAACTGTCACCAGCGCCAGATAAATCTTTAACCTCTACCTTATCCACTGGATACGATTTCCCCTGAAAAGTTGCCCCAAGATCGCCTTTAGTACAGATTATTTTATTAACTAGGGAATTGGGTATTGATGATTTTGAACGCTCGTATTCATAATTGTTTATCTTAATAAACTTGGCTTTTTCGGCCCAATGACCGAGAACTTTTTTAGTATCCACAAAAACATTGCTGTGATTTTTACATAAATAAGCGATATCATCTTCTGTCAAAAATCCTTTATTGTAATCGGAGACAGCAATGATATCGTACATCAGTGGAATTTTTTGAATCACCACTCGCGGAATATGATGATCCGTATCTACGCGCATAAAAGCGTGATTACTACCTCGATGCATGTAACGAGTTTTAGTGACTAGTTTCCAACCATCATTGGTCACAATATCACAGGCCTTATAGATATTTTTTACATTGCGTTCCACATTCTTGGCCATTCCTGGATTTTCTATCTGCTCGATCACGCTCAATACTGGAATCGGCAAATCGGGGGCTAAACGATCGGCATTACAATAAACAAAAATATCTTTACAGCTTTCACCAACAATAAGTATTTTTTTCATAATGTTACGGTGGGTGCCATGTGTAGTTCTTCAAATGTAAGTTTGGTATCAATTTTAGGTTTGTTAAGAATATTGAGTATGGCGTTAGCGACATTTACCTTAGTTGGATACCAAAACTCGCTTAGCGCCGACGAAGTTGGACACGGTACATCAGGACACGCCAGTGATTGTGGCGTGACCATAAACTCTACACCCCCCTGTACCGCTTTGGCGATAACCTCGGAACCAACAGAAAAAGCCGAGCTAGTTGTGTCAACTGTAAGCAATCGTCTAGTCTTTTTAAGCGAGGCGGAGATAGTCTTGTGGTCAATAGGATTGAGTGATACCAAATCGATAAGTTCGACCCTTGTTGTATCTCCTATGAGTTCCAGAGCTTGACGAGCAGCAAACAACGCATCACCATAACTTACTACAGTTATATCACTCCCTTTTTTAATAATACGCGCCTTATTGAGAGACACCTCGTATAATTCTTCTGGCACCTGTTCTTTAACACCGTACAGCCAGCGTGGCTCAAGCATAACTACCGGATCATCCGCACGCACAGCAGCGATAAGAAGTCCTTTGGCAGTATAAGGCGATGACGGGATAACTACGCGCAATCCCATCACACCACCGAACATCCCATAAAAGGCCTGCGAGTGTTGTGGACCATTTCCCCACTGTCGCCCCACTACAATACGCAAAGTAACAGGGGCTGAACCACCATTACCACCAAACATATATCGCCATTTAGCTGCCTGGGTAAACATCTGATCGGATGCCAAAAGGGAGAACTCCACCCGGTCATGAAAAACTATCGGTCGCAACCCACCAATAGAAGCACCTACCGCTAGACCCGTAAGGGCCGCTTCACTTGTGGGCATATCGAGCACACGATTGGGATATATTTGTGCAAGACTACCCACACCACCAGTACCTTGCGGAACACCGAGTCCCAGTACTAACACGCGTGGATCGCTTACCAACAGTTGTTCTGTCGCTTCTTTAAGCGCGTCAGCATATTTAATAGGTTCGCGTACATTTGTTCGTCCGTTTTTAGTTGTAGACATTTGTGTAAAGTTCTTCTTTAGACGGGTATGGTTGCTCAAGCGCCCAAGCAATATCAGTACATATTTTCTGGCGTAAGTTTTCTTCCTCTTTTGCTAGTTTTTTTTCCAAAACGCCACTCATCACAATTTTTATTTTTAATTTTTTAAGCGGATCTTTCTTGAGTCGCTCTTCTAACACATCCCCCGTGCGATGCTTTTCTTCCATAAGTGGGGTCGAGTGCGCCATATGACGATACACTAAACATTCAAGCACTGCCGGCCCTCCTCCTTTACGAATCGATCCTACAAGTTTGACTGTCTTAGTATATACATCCTCATAATCATTGCCATCTGCATGCTCATACTTCACCCCCAACCCGGTCGCAATTTTTTCGAGATTGTAGCCTTGAGATCGACGATTCTTAATGGGCGAGTTGATAGACCACTGATTATTTTCTAACACAAAAAGAATTGGGACCTTACGGAGCGCGGCAAGATTGTATGTCTCGTATACAACACCTTCTTCTGAGGCACCATCGCCATAAAACACCGCTACAACACCTGGTTTGCCTAAATACTTTTGCGCAAAAGCAACCCCGGTAGCGATAGGCACTGCGCTTCCAAGTAATGGTGAGGATCCAGTAAAATTAACCGAGCGATCTACTTGGTGCATTGAACCACCCTTGCCGTGAGCTGAACCAGTGACACGACCAAAAAGTTCGGCCGCTAACATACGGAAACTCCCCCCTTTAGCTAAGTAATGCCCGTGTGAACGGTGCGTACCCATCACTTGGTCATCAACCTTTAAGGCATCGCACACTCCAGTAGCTACTGCTTCTTGCCCTATATAAAAATGAACCATGCTAAAAACTTTTTTATTCAAATAATGCTTGACTAACTCCTCCTGAGCCACACGAAGGCGCAACATGTGGCTATAGGCTTTGTGAAAATCGATCATATCTTTTTTTAAATAAGCCATGTTAGTTTACATCACAATTAAGATGCGACTTGCTTGTCCAGCACGTACTTGTTCAATAGCATTATTAATATCATTGAGTTTGACATGTTTGGTAATAATCCCATCGGTTTTTAGCATTCCAGCCTTGGCAAGTCGAACATAACGGGGAATATCTTTACTTGGAACAAACCTGCCCCCTTGGGTAGCACGGACACTTTTCCCCTCACCACCAAAAAGGTGATTGGCATTCAAGAGTTCTATTGTTTGCCCTGGTTGAGGTTGCCCAACCATTACATATCGACCAATCCCCGAGAGAAGCGGTATAGTTGACTCAATCGCCTGTTTAGCGCCAGAACACTCAATAATAACATCGACATCTTTAAGACCGACTGTTCCAATCATTTTTGAAATATCTTCCTTCGCTGTGTTAATAAAAAGGTTAGCGCCCATCGACAGTGCCAACTCCTTCTTGGGGTCGTGAATGTCGACCGAGATAATGGGATAAGCGCCAGCAAGTTGGGCCGCTTTTATAAGATTTATGCCAAGACCTCCCGCCCCCACGATCATTACACTTTCACCAAATTTAACATGCGCTTCCTCATTAATAGTACCAAGCGCGGTTGAAAGACTACAGCCCAAGAGTGCGCATAACTCCTCGGGGGTATCTAACGGAACAGATGTCAGGCGATTTTCGGAACAAATAGAATACTCACTAAAGGTTGTAACTTTACCACTTTTAATCCGCTTGCCCTTATACTCGTACTCGGGAAAATCAGACTCTATTCCCTGACCCTGTCGCCAATGCATCACCACCTTGTCACCTTTTTTAACACGAGTGACGCCAACACCCACATCCTCCACAAAACCACACCCTTCGTGCCCCATCAAATGGGGCACGAACTTGGCATTCCCTTTGTTCCCAGCAATTTCCTGCAATTGGGCGCCACAAATACCACTGACTAATATCCTGACCAAGACCTGACCGAATTGAAGCGGGGTTAATTTTACCTCTCCAATAACCAGCGGCATGTTAATTTTTTCGAGAACAGCAGCTTTCATAATACTATTTTAATTTTAATATAGATTGATAATAACACAAAATCCATTATACTAGTAAATAATAATTTATATGTCGAGTATCATCCTACTTTTACCTTTCGGATTAGGCGACCACATTATCTGTCACAGTATTGTTCGCGAACACTGTGTTAAATACGAACGGGTGACAATTTTTGCCGAACCACGCAACATAGAAACAGTGAAATTTATGTATCGTGACTTAAAAAACCTAATAATTATCGCGGGGAATAAAAGCTTTGCCAAAAATTTTATTTTATCGCATCTTGCTATCAACGCTCCCGCGACAGTTACCCCTAGGTATGAATATCTAAAAATCATCGGGTTCCAATATTTTAATCCCCACTCTGGTGTGTTGTTTGAACAACAAGAATATCAACTGGCTGGATTAGATTTGGAAAAAAAATGGAGTGGTTTTAAGATTGATAGGGATTTAATTAGGGAACAACAACTCCTCAAAAAATCTGGCATAAGGGGAGAATACGTTTTTTTGCATGAAGACCGTTCTAGAAATTATATTATTAACAGAAACCTAATTAGCAAAAAGTTTAATTTTTTTGTTCCCAAGCCGCAAATGACTGATAATATGTTTGATTACTGTACCATTATAGAAAAGGCTAAGGAAATTCATGTGATAGATTCTTCTTTTATGTTTTTAATTGATGTATTAAATTACAACAATCCAGAACAAAAATTATATATCCATCGTTATGCTAGACCAAACATTGAATGGAAATTACCTATTCTTAAGAAAAATTGGCAAATTATAGATATGGGGTACAGCAAACTAAGTCAGTACCTGCGCAACAGCATTTTCTCAGCCAAACAAACTATCCACAGGGTTTGGAATGTATGTTCATGTTAGAGAAAATAAAGCTAAAAATATTCGGGGCTCTCCGTTGGAGTGAGAAGCACACTCAAACAGATATGGTTTACCTGGCTAAGGGAGGATTTTGGCTAATTATAAGCCAGGTTATCTCTTCTTTGGCTTCCCTCGTTCTTGTAATTGCCTTCGCCAATCTCATTTCCGCCGAGTTATATGGTAATTATAGATACATTATATCGATCATCGGGATGTTGTCTGCTGCCACTTTTCCCGGAATAAACTCAATGGCAATTAAAAGCGTGGCTAATGGAGATGAAGATACCTTTTGGAAACTACTGAAAAAAAGGGGTGTTTGGTCTCTGGCTAGCACCGGGGCTAGTTTGCTTTTATCTCTCTACTATCAAATCAACGGCAACACCAACTTATCAACAATCCTTGTTATTGTTGCTATCGCCATACCACTTTCTTCAGTGGTCGGCATGTATTCGGCTTTTTTGAACGGGAAGAAAGATTTCCGGAGACTGGCCCAATGGTCAACTTTAGCAAGGTTAGTAGTGACTGCTTCTTTTATCATCATTCTCCCCTTCGTTGATAGTTTATTTGCTCTGTTTCTTTTGTATTTCATACCAGAAATGTTGGTGGAGAGTTTCTTTTTGATAATTTTATATCGACGAAAAACAAGCAAAATTCCGGCAGAAAGAAGCAACATTAAAAAATTAACTAAGTTTGGTTTTCATCTAAGTTTAATGGAGGTTTTAAAAACAATTGCCGGTCAGGCAGACAAGATCCTTATTTTTCATTATTTGGGAGCGGCAGAATTGGCTATTTACACCATCGCAACTACCGCCCCCAGTCAAATAAAAAGCGTGCTACAAAACATCAGCACTCTTGCCTGGCCGAAGTTCAGCAGCGCCAAAGAAGAAAACATAAGAACGACTTTACCAGCCAAACTATTTAAGTTAGAGCTAATTATTATTGGATTAGTAGCTATTTATTGGATAGCGGCCCCCTTCTTGTTTCCGATTTTCTTTCCTAAATACGCCAGTGCAGTATTTATTTCCCAAATTTACTCATTATCTCTATTATTTTTCCCTAGAACATTTTTCTCCACCGCAATGACTGCCCAACTTAAACAGAAAGAGATGTACGCCATTCGGATATTTGCCCCAATCATTAGAATTACGGTTTTTGCCATTGCCCTTCCATTTTGGGGCTTATGGGGCGCAATTATTGGATCGATAATCAGTAGTATATTAACAGCTGTCATTTATCAATTTTTCTTTAAGAGAGCTTTTCCCCGATCAATCAAAAATATTGCTCCATGCCATCCAAAATAACCCTCAAAAGTGGCTTTGATTTGCGGATGTTCAGCAAGAAACTCTTTCCACGCCCTTCTTTCGCCCTTTTGATCATCAGATTCAAAACAATTCCAGTCGTCAAATAAAATCCTTGTTCCTGTTTGTAAATAAGGAAACATAAAATCTAAAACATCTTTGGTCGACTCATATAAATCACAGTCGATTAATACCACTTTGGCCTTGCCTAAAGGTAAAGTCTCGAGTTTTGATTTATTTTTTAGCGACTCATCAAAAAAACCTTTGATTAAATAAACATTTTTACCTAAACATCCCTTGCTCCGCAAATTCTCTTGCACCTGCTCCAAAGAACAACAATATTGCCCCTGCTTAAACCTCCAACCGGCATCAATCCCCTTAATTTCAGGTAAACCCTCAAATGAATCGAAACCAAAAAAATTTTGTCGGCCAATACTTCTTTTCCCTAGTTTGATAGCACGATAAAAAGAATAGCCCTCAAATAAACCAAACTCGTAGTAATCACCAACCAGATTTCTCGTTTGTCCAAAAGCGTTTTTTAAACCTCGGGTTGTATCGGGCGTGGGGGTATAAAAAGAATGCCAACCAAATTTCTTTTTTAAATGATAATACTTACGAACAAGTCGGTCGGATAATTTCATATTTTTTCTAAATTTTGATTTATTTTTTGACCGAGCACATCCCAATGCAAATTTTGTCTCACAAAACCAATTGCTCGTTGGCCCATTTCATAACGTTCAATCGAAGTTAAACGATACAAACCGACAAGAGCGATTTCTAAATCTTCCATTATGTTATCGGCCTCTACTACAGTAATACAATTCGCACCCCCAAACAACTCGTCGATCGGACCAACTCTGGTAGTGACGACCGGCACTCCGGTGGCTAAATATTCCGGCAGTTTGGAGGGGTAGGAGTATTCAGTCATCTCGACGCTGGGTCGAGCAATTACCAAAACACTTGACCGACTAATCATAACTGGAACATCATTGTGCGAAACCTTAAAATGTAAATCTGTAATATCGGTTAGTCCAAGTTCTTCTAGAGTATTTTCAATTTCGCCACGGCCACTACTCATAATTAAATTTAATCTGAAAGGAAAAGTCCCCTTCTGTTTAATCCGGCTAGCTACGATCAACAAATTTTGAATACCTTGGTATGCTTTAGAATTTCCAGTATAACCAATGGTAAAAATGCTTGGCGGTAAATACTTCCCATCATAAAACTCATTGTCAGTGACACCACCGTAAACCACAACGCACTTTTTCAACTTGGAGCCATAATATGTTCCCAGTTTTGTTGAAACAACAAAAACCAGATCATACCAACGAATTAAAAAATTAATTTTCTGTTGCAACAACCAACTCTTAAACTTCCCCATCTGACCTTGATAATACATTTCCGCAGTAACAAGGCCGTGCAAATCAATGGCAATAGCAACTCCCGTAAACATTTTGAGCCAAAAAGGTAAATCAATGTCCACATCAGTCGCGGTCATAATAATATCTGGCTGATATTTCTTAATTACTAACTTAAAATACTTTACCTTTTGCCAAAGACTTCCCGCAGAGGGATAGGGAACAAATCTTTCAACAAAATTGGTGTCAATCTCTAAGGCGGAAACAATTACTCTGTGTTCCTTTTGGATTTGTTTAATAAAATTATAAATTCGGATCGGCGTGCCTCTCTTGGAATCTCGTAAAGATCCACTAGTTATGAAAAGAATGGTTTTCATTTTTTTCGGCCTTAAAAGTTATCAAAAACCCACCCAATCCAGGCAAAAGACGAACCAACCAATACCACTTTGGTTGAACAATGGCCCCAATGATTACATTTTTAAAATATTTAGATAATAATGCTTTGATCATTTGACAAGAAAACTGATTTATATGCGTCGGTTCCCCGAGGGGTGTGTTTTGGGGTTGAGCGAGAAAAAGACGAAAACGATTTTTAAGATTAAACGCGTTGGGGACAGAACCAACAAATAATCCTCCTGATTTGAGAACGAACAAAATTTTTTCCATCACCCGACCTGGAAAATAGAGATGTTCAATTACTTCAGTTGCAACCACGATGTCGAATTCTCCTTCATGACCCAAGTGCCAATCACCATTTAGATCATGCCATTCTGTCTTCATTCCAAGTGGGCATCGCTTAAGAGCGGCCGAATCAACATCGAAACCGACCACTTCATTGCCAGCCATTATTAAATAACGAGCAATGCGTCCGTCGCGACATCCAAGATCAAGAATTTTTTTACTCGTTCCGGCCCAATTAACAAACAATTTGCCCCGTTCTTCTTCAAACGAACTTGAGCCTCCACCCTCAGCATCTTTAGTCGTATGCCGAGTACTATATATTTTATCTAGAACTTCTTTCATAAATAATTATAATAAAACTTTTTGATAAATTAAACTAGAGCAAATCGTTTAACACGATCGGATTATTAATTTTCTCCGCAACATACATTCTTGCTCGTTTGATCATTTCTTCTTTCTCTCGGCTTTCTGAAACACAAAAAAATATTTTACTTTTAAAATCTTCCGCCCCACCCAGCTCTTCCCAGAGTCGACCTCTTTCACCATCACGACCAATTGTTTCAATAATACCAGAAACTCGACTCCCAAGAACAGGCAAGCCTAAATACATCGCTTCCCAAAAAACGATTCCCAGAGCTTCAGCTTTTGATAAAAGAACAAAAACATTAGCATCCCGATAATAGTTCCAGATGTTTTCACGATCGATCCATCCTTCAAAAAAAACTCTATTCTCAATTTTTAATTCTCTAACTTTCTCTTGTAGAGACATTAGAAGATTTCCTTGACCTAAAATTATCAAGATGAACTTATCATCAAGGGACGAGAAAAGTTCCAAAAGTTTGAGCAGATTTTTTTCTGGCTCTAGACGAGCAATGGTCAAAATTATTTTAGCCGTTGAATTCAAACCCAATCTTTTTTTTATCTTACCAATCGAACTTTTTACTAAAAAATTTTGATCACGACTGATTGTATCAGTATAAAAAATAAAAATCTTGTTATCAGGAACTCCTAAATATCTTAAATATTTTTTCATTGTCTCATTGATAGTTAAAAAACTGTCAGGAACCCACCAAAAAAATCTTTCAACCAAAAAAGAATACCCCGATTTTACTTTTCCAAATTTTCTGGTTCTTGAATACACTCGTGGTTGGTTAGTTAAAACCATCACAATTTTTCCACCGAAAAAGAGGCGGGCTAAACATAAGGCTGGTAGAAAACCAAAATCGTAGGTCAACCAAACATCAGGCCTAAGTTTTAATTTAAAGACTGCCCAAGAAACTGAAAATAAGGCCATGAAATCAAGTAAGGGTCTAAAAATATCCAACTTGGTCTTTAAATGCCATGTAGAAAAATTTTTTACTGACATTCTATAGCTAACTCGTGCAAAAGATAGATAAAAAAAACTGTTTCCCCCGATCCCGAGATGATCTCGCCTAATTTTATCTTCAAACTCAATGGGAGCAGTTCTAAAAATATCTCGCCAATCACAATTAACTACAAAAACTTTGGCTGTGGGTTTCATTTTTATAAAAAATATTTATACAAACTATTAGCTAAATTGACTAAACTATGTTTTTGCGCGAAACCTAAAAGATTTAGACGGAGATCGTTTTTTTGTACATCATCCATATTCAATAAATTTTTAATTTCCCCCTTCACCGCGATTTCTCTAGCGGGTTGACTTTCAGACCAAATAACTAGAGCCCCACAAGCCATCGCTTCCAATATCGTTTTATCCATACTGCCAGTCGGAGTTAGATTAACATAAATTTCGTGGGAGCGATAGATATCGAGTGTCTCTGAATGCCGTACAGCGGGGCATAAGGACAAGCGACCAGAGCGCGTCAGTGGTTCAGCTAATCGATGTAATTCTCGCTCATAGAGAATATCTGTCTCGAAAATTGGTGAACCAACGATTGTAGCGGTGAAATCAATTTTCTGTTTCTGCAATTCCAATAACGCGTTTATCAGAATATCTAATCGTTTGATTGGTGAGATGCGACCGAGCGCTAAAATCGATCGCGGAATCTTTTTCACGTTTGGATCTGGTCGAAAAAAATCCGTATCAATCCCCACCGGCATTATTTTCGTTTTCTTAAATCGCGCGGTGAAAGATTGCGGCGAAGTACAAAATACTTTATTAGAAACAAGAATGGCAATTCTCGTGAGAAATCCTCCGAATGCATGATTCCGCCATAAGTATATTTTCTTACCCCACAATTTCCAAAATTTCCACCCAAGCAGAACATACTCCTGATTCATGTGAACAAACACGGCGTCATAGTTTTTTCGTTCTTGCCAGATGTATTTATAGAAACGCCACACATACTTGACCTTTGATTGGCCAGATTCCTTGCCTAAAGATAAAACCCCAACATTAGGTGGTAAATTATACTTCCCCTTCTCCAAACAAATTACGATTATCTTCTCGCAATGTTTAGCGAATTCTTCAATCCAGCGACAGAAAAAACCGAGGATTGGATCATTTCGGTCAACTTTTTGAGTGATAATTAAAAGTTTCATTGCTCCAATCTCCTTATCTCGTCTTTTATTAATCCAAGGACTTCTCTTTTTAATATTTTGCGTATGGCAACAAATTTATCATAAGGCAAAAGTGAATTGAGATCCTCGGAAATGATTTTTTCCGTTACTTTTTCATCTACAAAATCGATAAGGTTAGAAAGAAATTCTTTCGTTCCCTTTCCGGTTTTTTGTTTTATAACACTGGCATCATACTCAAAACCGTTTAGAAAAAAATAGTGGACATCGTAGATATCCCGGCCGGCAATAGTTCCAGTTTTTTTAAACCTATCCATCACGGCAATAAGTTTGTGAGCAAACATCGTTTCTTTGGTTTGGCAAATCAAAATACGATCTATTTCCAAAAATCTCACCGGCGCGTATTTGCTCGTAGAAAAGAGCGGGAAAGAAGCGTCTATTTTCAAAATTTTCCTTTCTGAACCGATAGCATCATATTTTAAAAAATATTGAATCCCGTTTTTACTTTTATCTTTTATGAAAAGATTTAACTTCACAAACAGACGCTCAAGCGCTTGACATGTTTTTCCAATGTCTTTTTCGGCGCCAGCATAATCAAAATCTAAATCAACTGAAAACCGATTCAACCAACCAAGCATTGAGGCGCAGGTTCCACCTTTAAAAAATAAAACACTGGTGAGATACTGATTATCAGCAATCGCTTCAAGAATTCGATAAAGCCACGCCTTATGAATAGCCTCTTTTCTGTTTGGTACGATCATCATTTTTTTTTAGGATTTGATACCCTTTATAATATATCCCACCGCATCGGCAATTTCCCTGACTTTGCCCCACTGAATTAAAGTTGAATCTCCAGCATCAAAATATTTTCGCGGATTAAAATAAAGCATATCGGCGACCGCGCGGGGGATAGAAGCGATACGAACACCATCTTTTATCTCTATCCCCGCATCGTTAAAAAGAAACTCCTCACGCATCTTTCTTGATCGATATTGTATACCGGCGATAGAAAAATGCCTGGAAAATTGACTGACGAGGGTAACCGCCAGCGGCGACTGATTCAAAATACCTTTTTGATAAAGCACCGACTCACAAGAGACATAGGCTGGTGAATGGATAGCTTTGACACCCAAAAGAAAAGGATTTATTTCACTCGCTTTCTTAACTGCATACAACCCCTTGTAGACGCGGTGAATAAGCCCGTCTGCCACATATCTTGAAAGCGTCTTATACAAAGTATTTTCATTGGGAATCTCCCACAAATTCGCCACATCGCTGGCATGAAAAACTATCTCACCGAGAGTAGCAATAGAAGCCAGGCGCTCACCCCCCGATCCCCTAATGTCTTTATATTTTATACTCATGTCGTTAATTTAACCTGTACTTGTATGTACATGGTATTGTAACATATCATTGTAATAATTCAATAACACCCTTGGCAACATTGGCAAAATCTTGCCCGATTATTCGCACCCCAACTTCTCTCGCCACACCGACATCGGTCGAAACAATTTTACAACCTGCCGCTTGGGTTTCGACTAAAGTCATGCCATAACCCTCATACAGTGAAGTGACAAGAAACAGATCGCAAGTTTTATAATAAGAATACAGTGTTTCTTGATTGACCCAATTTTCAAAAATAATACTAGCTTCTAGCTTATAGCTTATAGCTTTTAGCTTCAAAATTTTTTCTTCTGGTCCGGAGCCAACAATTATCAACCCTATTCTCCTATTCGCGCGAATTAGAGAAGACACTGCTTCGATTGCCAAATCAATATTTTTTTCTTTAGTTAAACGCGAAGCCATTAAAATTATTTTATCAAATTGCTGATATTTTTTATGCAAGTCTACCGTGATTGGTGTATTTTTAATTTTCTCTATGTCTACAAAAATCGGCCGTATTTCAATTTCAGCTTTTATCCGCCAGCTGGCGGATTTTAGAAAATCAGCAATTCGTTGGCTAACAACACGAATTTTGTCGGCTTTAGGTAATAAGAATTTGGCGAGCAGAAACCGAATTTTATTCTTGAACGATTCCTGCCAAAAATACGGACTGCCAATATCGGTATGGATTTGAAGTTCAAGTTGGGCTAATTCCCGACGCGAGATTAACCAACCTGTTAATCCTGATTCGAATGGATCTTGGCAAGTAACCAAATCAATTTTTAGTTTAAGTTTCTTAACTAATTTTACCGCATCAAAAATGTAAAATAATTTTAATCTGGAATTAGTGGGATAAATCCAAAGTTTAGGTGAAATTTGAGCAGAGACAAGACCGAGAGATTTTTGGGCAAATACTATTATATGTGTCTCGTCAACCAAGTTTGCATAGCCAATTATCCGCTCGCGTACCGCGCTCGCGGGTTGAAACAAATTTCGATCCGAGCCGATACTTAAAATTTTCATATCTTAATGACTAAATCTAAAAATTCCCGCGCTAGCTCTGACCAAGAATGTTCAAAATTAAAATTAGTGATTTTTTTAATTTGTGTCTCATAATTATTTTTATCACTTAACCACAACAATTTTCCTTCAACATCGGCCAGATTAAGCGGGTTAATGTATATGCCAATTTCACCCAAACGATCTTGTATACCATTTTCTTCGGTCAAAATAAAAGGCTTATTACAACGAATCGCGTCCAAAACAATGTTCGGACTGATTTCGGACACCGACGGGACAATGAGACCATAACAACTTCTGATTTTTTCTGTTAATTTCTCCGGCGACCATTGACCAATTTCAAAAACAAAATTTAAAGGTTTGAGAATATCAAAATTTTTCAATTTTAAATTGCGTCCAGCTGATATAAAAACTTTTTGTTCTGGCTCGTTGGAAACTTCTTTTCTACCATAATAATTTTCGATAATTTTTGTTTTGGATAAATCTAAATTATATGGTTTCGCCCAAATTTGCCTCTGCCAATCAGTGCTAAAAACTATTAAACTAGACTGTTTCAAAATCCAACGAGTTAGTTTGAAAATAAGACGCTCTTTGAAATTGAAATTCGGAATTTCAGTTTGATAGAAATTGCGTAATAAAACAAGTTTACCGGTTCGTTCAACATAGTTTTCCCACAAGAAATCCCCGCCGGTGCGAATAATCGTTTTTTTGCCCAATAGTCGACCAGCCATAACAGATGGCAAACCGACACTGAAAGTGTCGAGAGTTAAACACCAATCAGCCCAATGCAAAGTGGGGAAGATTTTAAAAAAATAAAAGATATGTCGTAAACCACTCGGCCAGTGTTTAACATCCGAAAATTTAATCACTCGAACCTCATGGCCAAGTTTCTGAAATTCTCGTTCCAAATTAAATGCGTACTGCGCCGGACCACCAATGTCCGGTGGATAAATACCAGTGGCGATTAGGATTTTCATAGTGATAGAAGACTTCTCATTTGTTTAGCAATAATTTCCCAATTGTACTTATTCAGAACCATTTGACGAGCTTCGTTAATAACTTGCTTCACCTTGTCGTGATTGGTCGGATCCAAAATATATTGCACTTTCTCGGCGACACTTTTGGGATTGTCCGCTTCACAGAACCAGCCCGTGACACCGTCGGTTAGAAAGTCCGGGATCCCCCCTACTGGCGTACCAACCACCGGCACGCCCGCCGCCATCGCTTCGAGAAACGAATTACCGAGTCCTTCAGACCGTGAGGGTCGCACAAACACATCGGCTTGAGCGAGATAATTTGATACTTCATTTGGTGGGACATGACCGAGAAATTCAATCCGAGCTTGTAGCTTGTAGCTTGCCTGCCCGACGGCAAGGCGGGTAGCTTGTAGCTTTAAATTTTTCTCTTCAATCCCACCACCGAGAATCTGAAGTCTTATATTATCCGGCAAAAAACGCATCGCTTCAATTAAAATATCTACGCCATTTTTCTTCACCAATCGCCCCGTGTGAATAATTACCAGGTTAGCTTTTAGCTTGTAGCTTTTAGCTTGTAGCTTAAATTTATCCAAATCTACCCCATTAGGAATTACCGTAATCGGACAGCGTGCCCCCATCGTTCGCGCCCACGCGCCGAGATAATTAGAAATAACTTGGATGTGATCGGCCACTTTAAAAACCCTAAAAATTCTCGGTAAAAGTAATCTCAAACGATACGCCCAGCTATTTAGATCATCCCCTTCTTGCAAAGTTAAAAGAAACGGCACAGTTAGAAAACGACGCTTGAAAAGCGCGCCGGCCATCCCCGCCTGATTGGCCATAATCGCCCAAATTGCGTCGTAGGGCTTAATTTTATGTCTTCTTGAGGCTTCTCGGTAAGCCCAGAACGGATAAGAATATTTAGACCAAAAATTTCTAATGTCGGCGTGGATAATTTCAAACTGAAATTCCGGCAATCCTGCCTTGTCGGCAGACAGGCGATCGGTAATCTCTTTCACCGCCACTTCGGCTCCGCCGACAAAGGGGAAATAAGCAAGAGAAAAAATTAAGATTCGAGGCGTCGACATAAATCTTTATACCAATCAACTTGCGCCTTCAACCCTTCGGCCAATTTAGTGCGGGGATTATAACCGAGTCGTTGGCGAGCTTTATTAATATTAGCGCCTGTTTCTAGTTGATCTCCAGACCGACGAGGCACAATGATAATTTTGGCGGGTTTATTTAGTAAAGTTTCAACAATTTTGATTCCCTCACCAGTGGTGCTCAATTGATCCGTACCAATATTAAAAATTTCGCCAGTCACTTCTTCAAGTTTATCCAGGGCAAGAATACACCCATCCACAATATCGCCGATATAACTATAACTGCGGATATGGCGATTACTGCCTTCATGGAGGGGGAACGACTGATCAGCCAAAATGTTTTTAATTAATTTGTGATAAAGTTTCTCCGGTCGCTCGCGCGGACCATAGACAGAGAAAAGACGCAGAACTACGACCGGCAAACCATGCTCGCGGTGATAAGCCATCGCCAGTTGTTCACCGGCCAATTTAGTCACGCCATAATAAGAAGTCGGACGCGGTTCGGTCATTTCCACCCCGTTGGCATAAGCGCCATAAACCGAAGAGGTGGAAATGTGAATAAAACCTTTAAGTTTTTTATTCCGCCGAGCTACTTCGAGTAAACGATGAGTAGCTACAATATTATTGCGCAAATAATCTTCAAATGGCGTTTCCGCCGAAATTCCAGGCTGGGCGGCAAAATGATAAATAACATCAACCGCTCCCGCCGAGTCGAGGGGATCATCAACCAGATCATGAAGCAATGTCTCGACCCCGCGTTGACGTAAGTCCTCGACATTTAATTCCTTGATTGAACGATCATAGTAATCAGTTAAACAATCTAACCCAATTACCTCATGACCCAATTCCGCCAACCGTTCTGCAACATGAGAACCAACCGCCCCCGCCGCGCCCGTGACTAATATTTTCATAAAATGTTTCTAAATTTTTACAAAATTTTCCACTTTTGTCAAACTGCCCTTTTTCTTTATCTCTTCTATATATTCCGCCACGTCGCGCTTCGCGCGCCAACCAAGCGCCGTCATTTTCGATTGATCAATTTTAGATCGTTGTCGGTCGCCACGGCGGGCCGGCAACATTTCAATCTTTCCGCCAAACATTTCGGCAAGTTCTAAAATCGAATATTCTTTTTCTGCCCCGATGGAATAACCATCGCCCTGACCTTTTTCGCCAACAAGAATAATTCCTTCAACAGTATCGTCAACATGGGTGAACGCCCGCTTTTGCGTCCCGGGTGTGACAACAGTCAGTGGTTGATGGTCCAAAAATTTCTGCGTTAAAATGCCGACCACCGTCGCGTATCGCCCTTCACGAATTTCTCTTCCGCCATAAACATTGTAAAAATAAGTAATCGCATAATCCAGCCCGAACCACTCACCGTAGTTGTTAACTAATTCAGTATTAGTTGATTTGAAATAAGCATAGGGAGTTTCATTTTTCGCATCTTTAGTAGCATCATCAAACTCACCGAACTTAGTACTCGAACTAGCATAAATTAAACGAATTTTATTCTGGCGGCAAAACTCAAGTACCTTAAAAGTGCCTTCGATGTTCAACCGCCAAACTAAATCAAGATCATCAAAACTCGTCAGCACCCGCGAATATTCACCAAGATGATAAACAATATCTGGTTTTTGTTTAATGAGAGCGTCAATATCTTTGGTCTCACCTTTGATATATTCCGCTCCCGCGATATGATTTTTAACATTCCCCGTAAAATAATTATCGAGCGAAAAAACTTGATGGTCGGGATTAACGACTAACTTTTCAATCAAGTGTGAGCCGATAAATCCCGCGCCACCAGTGACTAAAATTACTTTTTTCATTTAAGCATTTTCTCTAATATCTCGCGGGGCACTTCCCCGCCAGAAGTGGGTTGGGTAGACGGCGTTGATTGATGAGATGAAGAAGGTGAAGAAACTGGCGGAGTTTTAGTCATAATCTTCTCCAGCGACCGACGAAGGTCTTCTTTGGACTTCAGTTTGTCGCTCTCGCTCACCACTCGCCGACCACTACTGCCCGGCGTGGGACGAAGCGCGGCGAGCGAAACCGCTAAACGCGGTGGCCCGTCCGAACGAACCGTCCGGGCAGGCGGTGGAAGTGTCGGTTGATTTTTATTATTTATTTCTTCAACCGGTTTTTCTCCCGCCAACGGTTTGGACACCACAAACTTTACGCCCCCGCTCGCCACCCCAGCCTCACTATGCCATTTAGCAATCGCCTCCTCCACCTTGAGACGCGGTTCGGCGTAAGTTCGGCGTGAGTGTTCGATAATTTCGTCGCGATGAGAATCTTGAAGCAACGGGAACGGTGGCAGAGTGACCGCCGAGAACGGCGGTGAACCAATGCCATCAATCATCAGCGTGAGATAAAGTTGGTAACGACCAAGATTAACGATGTCTTCTTTGGTAAAAGTCGGGAAAAATATTTTTTCCAACACTTCGGCATCGAAAGGCCCGACGCGAAAAGTGATGACACTGCCAACATTGCCGAAAACAGCGGCGCGCACTTCTTCAGCCATCTGTTCGATATATTGATGCGCAATGGTCAGCGAGAGTTTGTACTTCCGTGATTCGGATAAGATGTTGGCAAAAGATTCGTTAGCAAAAGATTGGAATTCGTCGACGAAAAAGTAAAAGGGAGGCAAAGTCCGAAGCGCGACACCGGAGAGATTGGCGCGCGACATCGCCGTCAGATAAAGTTTGGTAATCAACATCGAGCCGATGAGATTGGCATTCCCCTCGCCCATTCGCCCTTTCGACAAATTGATAATCAAAATTTTCTTCTCGTCCATAATTTGCCGGAAATTAACCGACGAGCGTGGTTGACCAACGATATTCCGAATCAGCGGATTGGAAGTGAATTGTCCGACCTTGTTTTGAATCGCCGGCACGGCTTCAAGCGCCATCCGTTCGGTATACTTAGCAAACTCGTCCACCCAAAATGATTTGACGCCCGGATCGGTAATGTTCTCCACCACCTTCTGGCGATAAGTTTTGTCCGAAAGCATTCGGTTAACACCAAGTAAAGTTGCGCCCGGATATTCGAGCAAGGCGAGTAAAGTATTTTGTAAAATATATTCCATTCGCGCCGACCAGGCATCCACCCAAATTTTCTTGAACGCGCTCATTAGCCCGCTCGACACGAGATAGCGTTGATCCTTACCGACATCTTCCAGCACATTGAACGAGATCGGATGTTCCAGATCGAACGGCGCGAAATAAACCACATCCTTGATTCGTTCGGGCGGAACATAGTCGAGCAATTTATCAGCGGTCGAACCGTGCGGATCCATGAAGGCGATACCGTGACCGTTCTGCATATCTTGGATCGCCATATTCTCGAGAATCGTGGACTTGCCCATGCCCGTCTTCCCAATCACATAGACGTGCCGACTACGATCTTCGTCCTTAATTCCAAACCGCGTCTTCTTCGCGCGGAAATCCGTCTCGGCAAAATAAATTACTCCGGGTTTCGTCTCGTCAGACATAGTGGTTATATTATACACCAATCATTTATCTTGTAAGGCCTCCCGCGTATAATTGTTAGAGGGAGACCACAACATCCAACTGGTCAAACCGGAATCGTAGGTCGCTTGGATTTGGGCGCGGACCATGGGGGCGGTGTAAGTGGCGCCGAGATTGAAATCTTGAAGCCACGGGCGGAGTTTACCTCGACGCTGGCTAGGCTTGTCCAACACCGAGTGTTGGACAGTAGGTGTCGTTGAGGCGGCGGTTGTCGAAGCCAAGGCCGTTAAACGCTGAACCGCGTTCGTCATCGCATTCTTCACCACTTCGTAGGGATGAACGGCGGGCTTGGAAAAATTGAGATAACCAGAAGCGAAGTGTGATGGATAAACCATCGGCGCGATGTAATCGAAATAAGGCGCGGCATCTATCAACACTTGACCGATACCTAGATCATCATTACTCGTCGTTACAAGGCCGAAAAGATCCGCCGAGATTGGCACTTCGAGCGGGGCGAGCTCTTGCGAGAGATAAACATAAAAACGCTTGAGTACTTGAGTGCGCTTTTCTTTAGTTGCGTCGAAATATTGATAACTAATATCCTTCATATTGCCGTCGGAGGGAAAGCGAATGTAGTCAAAATTAATTTCATCGAAGCCAACGGCGTAGGCTTCTTTAGCAATTTTTATCACATAATCCCAAACCGATGGCGCCCCCGCTTCCAACCAACTAATCCCCTTCCGATCCTTCCACACTTGGTTATCAGACTTGCGATGCACTGCCAATTCGGGATGCCGACTGACAAAATAAGCGTCCTGAAAAACGGAGATTCGGCCAATGACATAAATATTTTTCTGGTGTAAATCCCCAATCAAACTTTTAATATTCTTAATCCGTTCTTCCACTGCGCCGGTTTTAATCAAATCTGGATCCGTCACCGCGAATGCAATTCGACCGGTGTAATCTTTAACATCAATCACGACGGCGTTGAGTTCGGTTTCGTCAATCAGTTTAATTAATCTGTCACGAATCCGCGGTGTGCCAGCCACCCAACTAGTCATATAAATTGCCTTGACTGGTTCCGGCGTGGATAAGTGAGTAACCACTGGCTCAACCGGAATTGGCGTCGCTGGCGTCTCGGAACTCGTCGTCACTTGATTAACCGCGGCATATTGAAGAGGCGCATCAAACAGCGGACGAATAAAAAAAACATAAACGCTTCCCATCACTAAAACCGCCAACAAAAGAGAAGCGACATTACGAACCATGGGGCTGACCGAAATTGCTACTCGCCAAAGCGAAAATAATAATCAAGAAACCGAGAATTACAAAAATAACCGTCTTGACCAACGCGGGGAAGCCGAGTAAGGCCACTAAAATAATTAGAAATCCGAGCAGAGCATTATTCGCATTAGCGGAGGTTGAGGAACGCATGATTTAATGATACATCACCCGCGCCAAGATTCAAAATTAGATCGTGACGATCGACCTTGGCTAAACGCTTTTCCACTGCGAGGAAGTTCGGCACATAAACCGCCCGCGGGATCACGGTGGCCAAAATACGGCTAGAAATAGTTTTATCTTTGGGCTCGCGCGCGGCATAAATTGGCAAAATTAAAATTTCGTCGGCGTCGCCGAAACTCTCAGTAAATTCTTTAAATAAAAGTTTGGTGCGACTGTAGAGATGCGGTTGGAAAATAACAATGATCCGCCGACGCGGAAACTCTTCGCGCGCGGTGGCAAGCGTCGCCTTAATTTCCGTCGGGTGATGCGCGTAGTCATCATAAATTAAAGCGCCCTTTTTAGTTTTACCCTTGTACTCAAACCGGCGCCAGGTCCCGCGAAACGAAGCGAGGGCTCGGCGCGCCAAACTTTCAGATATGCCAACCGTTTTCGCCACCGCGATCGCGGCTTGAGCATTGCGCTGATTGTGTTGACCCGGGACCAGAAGTTTAATCGGGAGTTTAATTTGGTGATACTCTTTTTCCGTGATTACTTTCCCGCTCCTCGGTACTTTACTCGCCAACTCGGCGAAGGCACTTTGGATATCCGCCAGATCGTGATAATAGTCGAGATGATCGGTGTCAATGTTGGTGATAACCAAAATCTGGGGCGACAAGTTCAAAAATGATCGGCGATATTCACACGCCTCCACCACCAACGGCCCTTTTCCCGCGATAAAATTAGAACGATGTTTATCCGATCGTCGAAGTAAACTCCCGACAATCACCATCGGATCGCGTCGCGCGGTGAGGAGAATTTCCGCCACCATCGCGGTCGTCGTGGTCTTACCGTGCGTGCCGGCAATGGCGATGGTAAAAACCTGATGTGATAATTCACCCAACGCCTCCGGATAACTCAAAACTTTTATTCCCAATTTACGCGCACGAGTGAGTTCGGGATGATTGGCCGGAATGGCAATGGTGTAAATTACTAAATTAATATCGGCAGTAATATTCCCCGCTTTTTGTTTCAGAAAAATCTTAACTCCTAATTTCTCCAACTCCGTCGTAATTAGCGATGCCGTCCGATCCGAACCAGACACTTCATACCCATCATTCAAATACTTCCGCGCCAACGCCGAGACGCCAATCCCGCCAATGCCGATAAAATAAACTTTTTGTTGACTGGACAAATTAATCGCCATAGAGTAGAAATAGGATAGCATTGATCTGGTCTTTAACTCAAGACAAAAAAAAGGAGATAAGTGATGCCTGGATCTTGGTCAGCTTTTTATAAGCGTTTTGATGGCAAGGTGGAGATTCACTGTTTTGGCAAGCAAGCTGGCGATCTCAATGAAAATGAGATCTCTACTATTGCCCGCCAATTAGAAGTAAACATCGTTCTGTGCCCGGAAACTTACACTTTCAACGCCGAGGTCTGCGAACCGACCGAGCTTAGCCAACGAAAAAAAATTGGCGGGATCAAGATCTGCCGCGGGTGTCTGGCAGATGGCGTCGTTATCCCGCTCGGTCAAGCAGCCTGCCTACGGACTGCTGATTGTCCAACGATTGTGGCAAGACACGATTTTACTGGCGAGGTCATCGCCGCTCATGCCGGCAGGGATTCATTGATTATCAATCAAGGTCGTTGGCGCGAGAATGGTGGACATAAACGATCACACGAAAGTGTGGTTGAAAAAATTTTCGAACGGCTAACAATGGTGGAAAGACGAATCAGTGATATTGAAGTTTTCAGTTGTGGTGGCGTGGGAGCGATTAACTTTCGGCATCCCAGTAACGACGAGAGACAAGGAGTAAATAATCATCTGCGTAGCCACTACATCGCCATGAGATATGGCAATGACTGTCTGCTTGGTGATGATTTAAGCCGACTAGAGACCGGGGCACTAGACTTACATCGTCTGATTCGAAACCAGTGTTTAAAACTGCGTATTCCGGACGACAACATCCATTGTGATCAGGTAGATACCGCCAGAGATCGAGCAGAGTGGTTCAGCCGTCGTGGCGGCGATCCAGTCGGCCACAACACAATTTTAGTCATTCGTCGCACCTAAACCAATTCCCCGCCTACATCTGCAAAGTTGTGGCGGGGATTTTTATTCCAATTTTTTCACCAGCTTTACAAACTGGGCACCACGGTCGTATTCATTTTTAAATCCGCCAGGTGGCGGACCAAAAGACGCAAACCCCGGACTTAAAAGTAAAATATCGCCAGTCTTAGCTATTGTTACCCCTAATTCAACCGCCTCTTTTAAATCCTCAACTTCTCTATACTTTAAATTTTTCATTTTGAGTTTTAAGTTCTTCGTCCCCGTTCCAGGCAATAAAATAATTTCTTTACAATATTTAGGTAAAGTTTTAATTAAAATATCTAACGGCAAATTTTTATCCGCGCCACCCATGATTAGAATAATATCTTTCTTTTCCCCGCCCAATGCTTCCAACGCCACCTTCAAAGCATCGGGAGTGGTGGAAGTGGTGTCGTTATAAATCTTAATCCCCCGCCAAGTGCGGATGGGTTCCAAACGCCCAGCGACTCCAGTGAAATTCTCCACGGTCTGCTTAATCAGTTTTTCCGGAATCTCTAAAATTCTAGCGACCGCGACCGCACAAGCCGCATTGATCCGGTTGTGCTCACCCAAGATTTTTAGCTTCCAACTTTTAGGCAACTCTTCAACCTTCTCTCCCCGCACTAGATGATCTTCTGGCTTCTGATACTTAAAAATATTTTCTTTATCAGATAAATACTTTTTCATATCACCGTGGTAATAATTAAAGTGATCAGCCATAAAGTTAGTAAACACCGCAATATCTGGGCTGATTTTTAAATCGCCGAAACCTTGCAACTGCCACGAATCAAGTTCTAAGACCACCCAATCGCCCAATTTAACTTTCGGCAACAACGCGAGTGTCGAAACACCCAAAATATTTCCGCCCAGCCACACCTTCCCAACCTGTTTTAAAATTTCATAAATCAAGCTCGTCACTGTCGTTTTGCCTCTTGTGCCGGTCACACCAATTATTTTCGCGCCCAATGATTGAGCAAATTTTACGAACAACGCCGTGCTCATCATCACCGGAATTTTATTTTTCTTAGCTTCGGCGATATAAGGCGAATCAAGTGGCACACCCGCAGCTTTGATAATCAAATCGCGGTGCTGAAAATCTTGAAGTCGGTGTTTACCCAGAACATAAGTAATAGCTTTTAGGTTATAGCTTCTAGCTTTTAGCTTCTTTAGCGAAGGAGACAAATCTTTGGCTGATTTCAAATCAGTCACAATAAGTTCAGCACCACCTGCCTTGTCGGCAGACAGGCACTCCGCTAAAAACTTGGTATCCCCCACCCCGCGACCGAGAAGCCCGAGCCCCATCAGTGTAATTTTCTTCCCTCGAAAATAATCTCGATAATCCATATCACTAATCTAACCACGATCGGAAACAAAACAAAAGCCCGTCAACAAAATGACGGGCAAAATATGTTTTTACGGTGGCGACAACAATCAGGTGGTGCTAATCGTAAGAACTGGAATCTGATCATAAACGGCTAGACCAGGCTTTCGGGCAATCCTGCTGAGTGATTCTCTCAATCGAACAGCATTGACAACGCCATCCTCGACCGAGTCAATTATTGCTGCCATCACTAGCCGGGTTAACCTAAAATTAGATGGCAAGACACTATCACTAGAGAAACAGTCTAACTCCACACTACCGGGCAAAATCTCACTGATAATTGCCACCGCACTTTTACTCTTACTTTTCATCTTGGCCTCCATTCCATTACCTAAACCCGTAAAGACCTAACACCACCAACGCGATGGCATTCTCCAACGACCATAGCATTAATCCACTATTTTTTCAATATCCACAATTTCTTTGCGAACATAATTCTCCACATCGTTGAGGCTTTGTTTCAAACTCTCGGCAATCGCCGATTCCTCTTTCGTCAGCACGCGATTGGCCTTCGCCTTCTCGAGCAACGCCAATTGGTCGCGGGATTTCTCGCGCAAGAAATCGAAACTCTTATGCAACGCCTCAGTCGCTTCACGCGACTCTCGGCGCACCGCTTGTTTGATTCGTCGCAAGCGATAATAACTCCACAAAATAATAAAGATCAGGAAAATAATCAAGACGAGAATTGGGACAATTAGCGAGAGCCAACGGAGAAGATTATTTGCCCATTGCCACAACGCCGGCAGATAAAGTGTGAGCACCACGGCTTCGGACGGCGCACTCTCGGCACCGCGATTATCTTTAACCATCGCCGTGGCGGTATAAACTCCCGCCGGCCACTTCTCATCCGATGAAATCACAAACTTCCCAGCTTGATCAGCCCGAGACTCGCGCGTCGTCTCACTGCCATCGGGATGTTTGAAACTAACTGTCACTAATCCGCCAGCTAACGCTTCACCGCGCAAAGTAATTATTTCACCCGTGGCAATCTCGCGCGGATAGTCAAGAATTTTGGGCGCCGGCAGTGGCGCGATTGAGAAATTAACCGAACCCGCTAATTCATTTCCCGCCCGATCATAAACCTTAACGAGCAGGGTGTGCTCGCCCGACTTCATCACCGGTGTGATAAACCGATGATCGGCGTTATCTGGCCAGATAATTGCCGGCGCGCCATCCACCGAGATTTCATAGCGGTCAAGACCAGAGCCTTGATCCGTCGCGGTGATGGTGAAAGCGACCACCGGATCCGTCGCATCCAATCGCTCGATTGGAATAATCTGGAGATCCGTCGGCGGAACCGTATCAATATTGAAACCAAAATGAGTAATATCGCCCCAACCGCCGGCATTTCGCAAACGGAGATGGAAATACCAAGCTCCATCCTTCACCGCTTTTTTATAACTATAAGTTGAAAAACGCCCGTCGCTCGCCGTGCCCGGGTTGGTTGACGGCGAGTGATCGGCGAGAATATTAACGCCGGTAATATCCGAAGCTAATTCCCATTCGAAAATCGGATCCGAATTGTTGTACCACAACGCAGGATCGGGATGCGTGGTGGAAGTCACTTGTGGCGCGCCGGGCGCGCCGATCACCGTCGTCGCCGTCGTCGCTTCTTTGGCTGGCGATTCTAGTTTAACCGGCACAATTCCGTAGTTGGCGTTAGCGAGTCCACTCAAGATATTAGTCCCTTGTCCGTCATTAGCGAGAACCGATCCTTCGCTGAAAGTGAGCTTCGCCGAACCAATAATTTTGGGTTGGAAAGTAATGCTCAATACTTTTTTCCCTGTACCAGAAAAACCTGGGTTGGGAACCACCCCTTCAAATTTAATTTGCCCCGTCGCGTTGGAATAACTTGGTTCACTCACCCAATAAGTGATGACTGAATTATTTTTACTCAAACTAACCACTTCCAAACGATCGGTTGGAAAAGTAACCAGCCCAGACAAAGCGTTCGCTGTTTTGTCCGAACTCGTAACCACCACCGTCGTCGTGAAAGGCACGCCCACTGTATAAGTGCCGGTCGCGGGCGTGAGCGAGAGTGTCGCGCCGAGAACCGGTGTCGCTAGACCTAAGAAGAGGACGACCGCGACGATCGAGATAATTTTCGAATAATAAATCTTGCGCCCCATAAAATAAATACTCCTACTATTATAGCGCCAATTAGATAATAAAGGGGATCAAGGGGTGGGGAAAAAGCCCTAACCACTCGTTCGTTGCCAACCAGATCAACCGCCTTCACTTCAATCCGTTGGTCGAGCTTCTGATTGATGATTAAATATGGGCTTTCGTTTTTTTGCCAAATGCAACTGGCAAACTTGGAATCACCTGCTTTTTTTTCGCACACTTCATAATGGCTAATTCCTGATTGTTTATCTTGCGCACTGAAAACTAAAAACTTCTGACCATTGAAAAGAGTTGGATCACTGCTAATCAGCGGTGTGAATTCTTCCGGCGGAATTCGATCAGTGATTATTTGATCGGCGATCGGCGTGACCGTCACATAAAATTTAGCCGTAACCATTGTCCCTTGACCATCATTGGCTAAAACTTTCAATTTCGAGAAATCAAATTTTGGCACCGGCACGGATTCGGGTAAAATTAAACTAATCAACTCGATTGGTTGACCTTGATAACCGCCGGGAATAATCCCCGCGAGCGAGAGATGGCCGGCTTCCAGACTCGGTGCTTCCATCCAAAATTTAACCACCGAATTGGCACTGGCGATTGAGATCACTTCGACCCCTTGAGGAATTATAATTTCCCCACCAATAGCGTTGATTGATTGAGGTCCTGGATCAATGGAAATTATAATGTTTTGCATTTTACGTTTTTAGTTTTAAGTTTTCTACCCCGTCCAATAATAGGCCATAATACTGAAGTCGACCAAATCAACCTTGCCGTCGCCACTCAAAATCGCTTTTTCTCGCGGAATAAAGTCGGCAGTCAATGGTCGGTGATACCAATAAGCGGCAATCGAAAAATCAATCAGATTAACGCGACAATCACTGTTGAGATCACCGCGCAACGGGCAACCTTGGTTTGGTTCAGCCAAAACTGTCGTGGTGCCAACGCGAAAATTGACCACCGCGCCAAATGGACTAATCTCGTTCAGCACCGTGGATTTCGATTTCGTGGTGTGATCGCCCTTCTCAATCAGCGTGGTGTCGAAATTATAAAGATAGAGACCGCCGACACCGGCTAAGGTTCTGACAAAAATTTCTTGATTGGAATTGACCGCAATCGTCACCGTGCTACTGCCGACCGTCTGACCGAAAATCGCAATGTTATCGCCGTGCGCCACTTCCCGTTTATCCACATCGATCGTCGGTGACAAGAAGATCCCACTGATATTCGTCATCGCGCCCTTGGTTAGGTAAACCGGAAAAGTGAAAAGCGTCGACCGACGACCTTGATTATCTTCACCATAAACCGCGAAGAGATATTCTCCCGCGGATAAACCAGTCAGCGCGACGGCAAATTTCGCATCCGGACCGGCAATCGTGGTAATCGCAATTTGTCCATCTTTGAGAATTGTCACTTTGCTTAAAGGATAACCGTAGCCCGAGAGATTAACGCCAGTCGCCGTCACGGTTTCTCCTCCTCCACCACCACCCCCTCCTCCGCCACCACCACCCGAAGATACTGGCGTTGCCGACACTTCGCTCGAAGTGGCAATGGTATTGCTCAACGCATCTTCCGGCCGAATCACAAAATAATACGGCGTACCATTAGTCAAACTACTGCGCGTCGTAGAAGTGACATTGCCTAAACTGGTATAACTATATGGCCCGCCGGCGACCGTGGCTTGACCAACATTGTATCCGCCCACCGTCCAACCGAGCGACGCCGTCACCGCCGACCATGAGAGCGCCACCGATCCGTCGCCGGCGGTCGCCGAGACCACCGGCGTCGCGACGACTGGAAAAAAGAGCCAGGCGCTTTGCAGACCGAAACCGATCGCCGTGCTGGTACCTAAACCCATCTCGCCGAGCGAGCCGAAAAGTTGGAAATCAGTGGAAGTCGAAAACTGCGCCGGCGCCAACACCGGATCAAGGACGCGAAAACTTGATGAAGTGTATTCATCAGCTTGCGCCAAAGAAACAATGCCAAGCACTGCCACTAAATAAAACAGAGCCAGAAACTTTTTATTGGAGTTTGTTATCGGTTTTATACTTCTCAATGCCCTTAACCACTTGCGAATCGGCCTTTAGACTTTCAATGAAAAGAATTTGGTCACGATTAATTTCCATCCGATCAGCCGGCCCATGTAATTCCGAACCGAGCTTAATTAAACTAACATTCGGATTGGGTTGACTGGGCTGAAGTGGCTGACTGACTTGAAGATAGAAAATGTCGGTCAAAATAGCATAATTGTCATTTCGTTCCGCCAATTTACCGAAATAAACTTGATTGTTGGTGAGAAAAACCGCTTGGTAATCCGCCGACGCACTAGTAAACAAACTTGCGCCTTTCTGACCACCAAACAATTTCCAACCGAGAACCACCGCGATCACAATCAAGATGATAACAATCCAAAAAGAAATAGCAGACTTTTTTCGGGGCGCTAACTCTTCAAAATTATTCGTAGCTTTTTCCATATATATTAATTAATTATTATTAGTAATCGGGGCAATCTCAATAATCTTGTCTTGAACCGGATCATAGAGAATCGCTTTCTGGGCTTGATTATACACTAAAACCTTATCCCCCGCTTTAGCATTAGCGAAAAAGGGTTGATCCTTCAATTTCTCCGGATCGGCGACGGTCGCCAGCGTCGGCTCTTCATCAGTTGGCAAGACGACCAACCGACCGACTTTGGCGACCACCTCCTTCAATTCGCTCGCCGCCACCGACGCCAGCTCCGCTTGGGGATTGGCTTTGATCCGACCGACTTCGGTGTAGAAATAACCCGCGGTCACCAAACTTGCCGCGGTCACAATTATAAGAATTAAATTAACTGGTCGATTCATATGCGGTGAGTATAGCAAACTATCTTATTTCTAATCAAACTGCCAAGTGGATAAGATTTGCGCCAGCCAAGTATCGAGCGAAGCATAAGTCGTTATTTCATAAAGAAAACTATTTTTAATGAACCAGACTTCCCGTGTCTCATTCTTCACGACATCTTGACTATAAAACATTGTCGCGCGCTGACCGCCGATAATAATATCCGTCGGCTCTCTCATCACGCCCGACGGCACATCCTTCTTGAACTGTTGCGAAGTAATTTGACTCTCGGTGTACGGCACGATAAAAATTTGGAAACCATTCTTTCCCGTCGCATCTTCAAAGGTAATTGTCGAGGCGCTACTGCCGTCATCATATTCTCTCACTAATAAATCTTGTGGATAGGTGAGGGAAAAACGAAACAACAGATTTTTATACAAGCGAGTGGTGTCGGACACCGGCGCGGTCGGTGGAATCATCACAATTACCGAATTGTCGACCGCCGGCGGAGAAGTTTTTCTTGCAGGGAACAAAAAATAGCCGAGTAAACCCAATATAATCACTCCGCCGATTATCCACACTTTATGTTCTTGACACCATTTACTCATATGCTAGATTGTAATCACTTATTGCCGTTAGGCACCCGAGGACCCCGCAAGGGGTCCGTTTGGTGTAAAAATTCAATCTCTGTTTTAAGTTTGTGCCACTTTTCGAAATCTCGTTGCATACAGGTTTATTATTAAAAACCTTAATAGTTAATTACTGTAACCTCGTCCCCCCGCGGAGGCGAACTCCACCGCGGAGACGCACGGCTCGGGCATTAGCCGTGACCGAGGGGATATAAGTGATGACAATCACCCCTTGCTTGCCCACTCCTTCAAGAAGTTTTGTCGCCCCCCCAGCGCCACCACCACCGCCGCCATAACTACCGCCAGCGCCGCCGCCTTTGCCGGCGCTACCACCCCCGCCACCGCCACCAGAACCGGCGAGGGCGCCAAATTCAATTGCCGTCCATTCAATCGTCCCAGCGCCGCCGGCGGCGCCGGCAAGGGAAGTGCCACCCCCACCACCGCCACCCAAAGTTCCAGCTGACTCCGCCGCGCCACCACCTTGCCCATTGAAATTATTCCCGCCCGCGCCACCGCTAAGACCATGAAATCCAGATGTCCCACCACCGCCACCACCGCCACCACCACCTTCGACACCGCCGGGTTCAGTCGTCGCATTTCCCCCATTGCCACCGGTACCATAAAGACCGCCCGCGCCACCACCACCGCCACTACCATTGGTATCGCTAACAGTATCTATATTTCCACCCGTCCCGCCATTAAAACAACCACTGCAACTGGCCGGTATTCCAGCCGAGACCAACCCGCCGGCGCCATTAGCCGGATCGGATATTAAACCACCACTGCCTCCTTGAGCACAAACCGACATTGTGGAAGCGCACACAAAAGAAGAACCTGAAGTTCGGTTAAACCAGGTATCACCGCCTTTTTTACCATTACTTCCGCTAGCAACAACCACTGTGGTAGAACCAACTTGATAGGTCACTGATCCCCCAGCTGTCAACCCTGTGAGATTGAAGATAACCGCATATGCCCCGCCGCCGCCACCGCCACCACCATTAATGTCGCCACCGGTGGTACCGCTATCACCGCCACCGCCACCGGCGCCAATCGCTTCGATGGTGTTAACCGCCGACCAATCGCTGACCACCGTCCAAGTGCCGGGATCGCCGGAGGTGAGAAAAATTCGCTTAAACGCATTGGCGGGATGGGGGAAGGCGAGCAGAGCAAATAAAACGAGACAGATACTTTTCCACAGTTTGGGGGTTGACATGGTTTGGTGGTTTGCTATCATATAAATAATTCACTACGAAAAAGACCCTGACAGAGTTCCGTCTCTGTTGGGGGCTTTTTCTTTTCGGATTTCTAAAATAAGTTTCTGGTCAGAAATATAGGAAATTGACACACCGGTTCTTTTCAAGAGGATTGAACATTTTTCGGGTCTAGCTGGAGAAAGAAGCGTTATGATCTTTTCTTTTGACTGAAGAAATTTTACCAACCCGGCATAATCCCCATCACTTGAAACAATAATAGTTTTTTCGTACTTGTTTTCGTAAGTATCACACGCAACTTGCAAAACTAAATCCGCATCACAATTTCCTTTCGGTTTTCCATCTTTATCGTAAATAACTTCTTTATAAACCAAAATGAACCCTGATTCCTGTAAGTATTTGTATAGATCTTTGAAGCCAGGAATCAAACCAATAAAGATATATGCTTTGGAAACTTTATATTTTTCTCCCAGCCAGACACGGAAACGAGCATAGTCCAATTTCCAGCCAAGGCTAGAGACACCTTTATGCAGATTAGCTCCATCGATATAAGCGTAATTATTTTTGTTTAATGATTGGTTCATTGTCGTGTCCATTATTTCGAATTCAGCAAAAAATCTAAATAATTATCTCTATCTATTACCTTAAAAGTGGTTTTTTGATAAGTTTTATTCCAATTTTTTGGTTGGTTAATCTTCCCCCCACTTCCCCACTTAAACTCAAAACCATGTAATATGCCATTCCTTTCCTCCGCCCAATCAACTTCTTCCCCTTCCCAAGTTCGCCAAAAATAATTATTAGTGAACATCTCCTTGTATTTTTGTGTTTTTAGTCTTTCCATCGCCAAAAAATTTTCCCAAAGCTGACCAGTATCATTACGCAAATCTAAACTATTAAATTGAGAAATAACGGCGTTACGAATACCGAGATCATAAAAATAATATTTTCGCTTACTTCTTACGGTCTTTCTTAAATTCATAAAATAAGGTCGCAGACTAAAAATTACAAAGGTTTTCTCCAATAAATCTAAGTACCGATCGACCGTCTTCACATCAATTAATAATTGAGTCGCCAATTCATTTAGCGATACCTCATTGCCGACCTGAAAAGCCAACAGTTTTAGCAAATCTACTATAGTTTGGGGACTTTTTACTTGTTCGAGACTTAAAAGATCTTTAAGCAAATAAGATTGACTCAATTCTTCCAAAGTTTTCCGCTTTAACTTTTTAGTTTTTGCTGTAATCACAGTCGGGTAACCGCCAAAAATCAAAAACTCCTCAAGCTTATTCTTTAAATCAAACCGACTATATTCCTTCGCTAGCTCCAATTGAGACAAGGGGTATAAATTTAATATCCATTTCCTACCCACCAGCGGTTCTCCCACTTGTCCAGATAAATCAAAAGAAGAGGACCCCGTGGCGATAATTTTAATTCCCGGAAATTGATCAACAATAATTTTTAAACCGAGACCAACATTGGGAATATATTGGGCTTCGTCAATAACGATAAGTTCATAGTCACTTACATAATCTTTAATTAAATCAAAATTTCTGGAAGACAAAACCTTTTGAATATCGAGGTTCTCACCCGTATCCAGTCGATAATGCATTTTGGTTTTTTTAAGGAATTGATCAACCAAAGTAGTTTTGCCTACCCGACGAGGTCCATAAATAACCAAGACTTTATTGGCTTCAAGATATTTTTCTAATTCTTGGTAATATCGCTTAAAAAGCATGATCATATATTATTAAATACTAAATCCGTTGTCAAATTTTGAGGAGTTTGACTCCTCAAAATTTGATGATTTCAAGGAGTGGGTGCGGGAGCAATTTCAATGGTAGGTTCAGGCGCTGGAATCGGCTCGGGGATAGGAACCACTTCCGGTGTCGAAGTTGCCTCGGATTCAGGTTCGGGGGTTGGAATTATTTCTTCGGGAGTGGAAGTGGCTTCAGGTTCCGGTTCAGGAACAGGTTCTGGCAAGGGTTCAGGCGTAACCTCTGGCGGAGATTCTGGAGCAGGTGGTGGTGGCGACGGTACCAGTTGTCCGTTCTTCATCTGCAATAGCGTGCGAATATCCTCTTTGGTCAAACATTGATCGTCCACGCAAATCTTCTCCTTGGCGCGGAAAGTGTTGGCAAATAAATCACCGATTCCATTAGTGACATCCGCGAACCAACCGGTCACCCGCGTAAATAGATTGCCGAAAAATCCTTGAGCGAATAACTCTGAATCGGAGGTAGTCGTCGCGGTGGTGGAAGCCACGGCATCGAGACGCAAACTCAATTCTTGTGTGGCTTTGGTGAGCACCGCTGTTAAATGTTCATAGCGGACGGTATCGGGTTGACCCAGTGAATCAATCGTCACTAACCGCGGATCAATTTGTTGCACTTCCTCGGCAATGAAACCAACCCGTTCGCCATTCCAATTTGGGTTAGTTACAAAACCACCAAGATATTCCGGTGTGTAGGAATAAGAAACGGGGCGAAGCGCCATAATTTCGGCCAAGCCACCACTGGCGACAATGGCTGGAGTATTTTGAAGTTTTGAAGTTTCCAATAATCCATCAGGTAAGGTGTCGAGAGTTACTACATTTTGTTTGAACCGAATTGAAGAAGCAGCGCTACAAGTGTTGGCAGTACGAAGAGTCACTTCTTTAAGATTGGAGAGACAAAGACTATCGCCGGGTGTGCTGGTCGCCGTCAACCCGTCGAAGCCGACCGTGCCAGTAACGGAAAGAGTTCGCCATGGGGTCGTTGAACCAAAACCGGTATTGACGGCAAAATTAATTTTATCCCCGGCGGTGCCGAAAGTTAAAGTATTCGTGCCTTGTCCGTGAATAGTCGCGGATTCTTCAAAAACGAGATTAGTGGTCGTCCCCACGGCGCCGATAATAACATCCGAAAGACCATAGCCACCCCCGACGATCACTTGCTCGGCGCCATTAGTCGTATCAATTCTAAAAAGTGTGCTACTCGCCCCGCCACCAGTGGTCGTGGCAATAGTCCAAGCGAAGGGACTGTTGGTTTTAATCGTGGTCGTGGCAATCGCTTGGGCGAAATCCAAACGCCCGCCGGTGATAGCCAACATGCCCGTCGTCGTGGCGTTGGTACTCGTCGCGTTCACCATCACTAAGTTGGTGATCGTTGAAGAAGCGCTACTAATCAGGATGCCATCACTTGTTGTCAGGGGGGTCAAATAGATACCAGCATCAGTCCAGTTGGAACTACCACCAGTTGGCCAAGTGGTACGACAAGTGTCACCAGTTAAACAAAGAGTGGTAACGGCAAAATTAGTACTCGTGGCATTCGTCGTCGTACTGTTAATCATCGTCAAGTTGGTGATGGTCGAGGTCGCGTTGTTGACGAGGACTCCCCCGCTTAATGTGGACAAACCAC
>JAGVGK010000033.1 GCA_020057185.1 Minisyncoccota bacterium
CTCGTTGCAGGCAACGCCACAACGACGAATCAAGCCATCACTGGTCTCGCTGTCGCTGCCGGTACCTTCCTCGCTGTTGATCCCACCGGGCGGGTGATTGCTACGACCACCCCTAACGGTTCCAACTGGACTGATCAAGGTCTCTATCTCACCCCACTCACGACGACCGATGGTATTCTCATCAACTCATCAACTTCGACAATTACGAATTTAACGATGGTGAATTCGACGACCACCAATGCTACCAGCACCAACCTCTATCTTTCCGGCGCGCTCGTCGTCAATTCCACCACCGCCACTTCCACTTTTTCCACTGGCGGTCTCACCATCGGCACTTCGCAATTCGTCGTCCAACAAACCTCCGGCTTCGTCGGCATCGGCACCACCACACCGTCCGACAAACTCACGCTCTACAACGGCTCCTTCCGCCAAGCGCCCGGGAATCCGACGCAAGTGGGAAGTGTCACTATTGGTAATATTGCTAAAGATGTTGCCATCTCTGGTCGTTATGCTTATGTAATTGACTATAATGATAGTAATTTAAGAATTTTGGATTTGGCCACGAGTTCCCCAGCTCAAATCGGCACGACCTTTTCACTTGCCGCTCAACCTAGAAAAATTACTGTCGCTGGTCGTTATGCCTATATTATCTCTGAAGTTTCTGACTTGCAGATTATTGATGTTTCGAATCCAGCCACACCTGTTATTGTCAGTACGCTCGCTCTTACCGTCTCTGTCCCTATCGATATTGCTATCTCGGGTCGTTATGTTTATACCGTCTCTACCACTGGTTCAGGTTTAACTTTATCAGTGATTGATGTCTCAAACCCAACCACTCCAGTAAAAGTTGGCAGTTATCAATCTACTGGTAATGTCCCCTCTGGTTTGGCTGTCGCTGGTCGTTATGCTTATATTACTTATACAATTAATGATGATCTGGAGATTGTTGACATATCAAATCCAACTGCGCCCACTAAAGTAGGCCTGCTCGCTTTTGGTGATATCAATCCTGAAGGCATTGTTGTTGCCGGCAATTACGCCTATGTGGTTGACTCGGGAACAGATAATTTAAGAGTGATCAATGTTTCTAATCCAGCTACTCCAATTGTCGTTAGCACCACCGCGCTTGGGACGAGTGGTAATTTATATCTAGCTCTAGCCGGTCGTTACCTAACTATTACCGAGAGTACCAATCGGCATGATCTTGAATTATGGGATGTCGCTTTACCCACGGCGCCGGTTTTGGTTGGTTCATTGAACTCTTTTACTGAACCGAGTGGTTTTGCCGTCGCCGGTCGTTACGCTTATGTGTTAGATAATTCAGCAGGAACGGATAGTTTGAAAACTATTGATCTCTCTGGGATCGAAGTGACTTCGGGGATTATCCACTCGCTTGAGGCTAGCACGCTTCAAGTCCGTCAAGATTCGGCTTTTGATCAAAATGTTTCTATCCGTAGTGGTTTGAATGTAGGTAGCGGGGGAATTTATAGCTCTGGCCCAATATCCATCTCCCTCGCTTCCACCACGCAAGCCAATCCCGTCTCGGCTTACTTCCAGGGCAATGTCGGCATCGGCACGACTTCCCCTTATGCCGCTCTGTCGGTGGTCGGTCAAACTGTCTCCTCTTATTTCACTGCCACTTCCACCACCGCCACTTCCTCGTTTTCCACTGGCGGATTTACGATTGGCACTTCCCAATTTGTGGTCCAACAAAACTCCGGCTTCGTCGGCATCGGCACCACCACGCCGTCCGACAAACTCACACTCTACCACGGTTCTTTTAGTCAAACTCCGGGAAATCCGGTGCAACTTATCAGCACCACGACAAGCCTTTGGGATCCTACGGCTGTCGTGGTTCAAGGTAAATATACTTACTCGATTGGCACGGGCAGTGACGATTTGAAGATTATGGATGTCTCTAACCCATCTTTTCCAGCTCTCGTCGGCACGCTGGCGATTACTAATCCAGATGACATCGCCGTCGCCGGCCGCTATGCTTATATAATTAAGCGTGGCGGTAGTTCTGCTTTTAATATCATTGATGTTTCCAATCCCGCCAGCCCCACTCTAACTGGCTCTTTAACTTTGTCCGGATCAATCCTGGCCTTTTCTCGAGTAAAAGTTCAAGGCCATTACGCTTATCTGACCAATCACGGTACTGGCAACCTTTATATTGTTGATATTTCTAACCCAGCAGTGCCGGCGCTTCTTTCCACCTTCAGTATCGGCGATGCCGACGCCACTGGTCCGATTGATTTGGTCGTCGCCGGTCGTTACACTTACATCGGCGATCGGACTAATAAGTTGTTGAAAGTGGTAGACATTTCCAATCCCGTTAGTCCCGTTCTCGTTGGCTCGTCAGCCGTTCGAAGTTTATCACCCAGAGGTCTTGCCGTCGCCGGCCGTTATGCTTATATGGGGGAGGAAGATGGTGTCTCTAACTTAAATTTCTTAATTTTTGACATCTCCAACCCGACCGCGCCAACGATCGTTAGCACCACTAGTCTTGGCGTGGTAGCGGTTGCTTCTTACCGCATCATTGTCGCCGGGCGTTACGCTTACTCCGTAAGTGATAGCAGTAATGATTTGAATGTCATTGATGTCGCTTCCTCCACCGCGCCGGCGATTGTCGGTACCCTGTCTCTCTCTGACATCGGTATCCCTACCGGTCTCGCCGTCGCCGGTCGTTATGCTTATGTCGTTGATTCTGCTTTCGATGATCTCAAAATTATTGACCTCTCCGGCATTGAAGTGACCTCGGGCATCATTCACTCGCTCGAAGCTGGCACACTGCAAGTTCGTCAGGATTCTCATTTTGATCAAAATCTTTCCATCCGCGGGGGGCTGAATATTGGCATGGGTGGTCTTTATTCTTCTGGTCCAATCTCCATCTCTCTTGCTTCCACCACTCAAGGCACCGCCACCACCTCCGCCTATTTCCAAGGCAATGTTGGCATTGGGACGACGACCCCCTGGCGCTCGCTCTCGGTTACCGGTACGGTTGGCTTTGATGGTTTAACCTCAACCAGTACCCCCGGCGACAGCTTGTGTCTTTCTAATCTTAAAGAAGTGACCTTGCGCAGTTCCAATACTTGCGCTGCCGCTTCCTCTCTCCGATTCAAGAAAGATATTACCCCTTTACCGGCAATGAACGGCTTGCTCGAAGTAATGGCGCTTAATCCGGTTTCCTTTAGTTATACGCCAGAATATCTCGGTAGCTTCACTAGTAATCCTAATTGGAATGGCCAATATGTCGGCTTTATCGCCGAAGAAGTGCAAAAGGTTGATCCACGATTAATCACCATTGACGCAACTGGTCAGCCCGAGACAGTTCGGTACCAAAATTTGACGGCTATTCTCGTGAAAGCGGTTCAAGAACTTAGTTTGCGTTTAGATGTAGCGACTTCTACCATTGCTTCGATCACTGATGATTTGACTGCGCGCCTCGCTACCAACGAAGCTCGGCTCACAGCGTTGGAAAACGCCCAACCCCTAGCGGTCACAGCACCACCGATTGATCAGGCGACGCTTGAATCACTGTCACAGAATCCTAATTTCTTCAGCAGTCTTTCCACTCGCTTGACCGGTTGGTTCGCGGAGGTGGGTAATGGGATTGGAAAACTTTTTGTTAAAGAAATTCACACTGAAAAACTTTGCTTAGAAGATGTTTGTATTAGTAAGACCGAACTTAAGGCGCTTCTCAATTCGCCCGCTGGCGAACCTTCGCCACCCCCAGTCCCCGATCCGACGCCCGCGCCAGAACCCCAGCCCGAGGCCACTACCACTCCACCGGTTATTGAAGAAGTAGCAACTTCCACGGAAGAAACGACCCCGCCAGAAGAAGAAATTACTGAACCAGTAGTAGAACCAGAACCAACGATAGAACCCGCACCAGTTCCATAAATTTATTTCAAGAGTTCATTAGCATCGTGTTTGATTCCGCTAATTTGATTATTCAGTTCGCGCTCAAGCGTCGCCGAAAAATCTCGGATAATCCCCTGCTGATCAACCGGCAAAAAGGCTCCGAGCTCCAGCTTGAAATTAATTTGTTTCGCTTCGGTGATGATACTATTTTTTATTTCGGCTAATTTCTTCTTCTGGGGCAGAGATAGAAGACCTTTTCGCATAATGATATAGAGATCATAAAAATCTCGGGGTTTCTTGCGCTTCGGGAGCGCATCAAAAATCTTTTCTGCCACAATTTCTGTTTGCGGTAAATGAATAATTGTATAGGTCGGAACAAAATTGTTGGTAATACTATCCACTTCCCCCGTGACCCTTCGGCCGTTTCGCGATGAGACATTTATCTCCACCCCCACCGGCGGATATTCAAACATCCGAAAGGTGGCGACACCAAAATATCCGCCACTGGTTGCCCCAATTTTGTCTCCGAGCTCAACCTTAATATCGGCGCGGTCCATTTCCGTTAAAACATCCACAAATAGTTCCTCCACGAATGATTTAACCTCATTTTGGACAACCCCAAAAAGAGAAAAATCCAAATCTTCAGAGAAGCGCGGACTCCCGTAAACAATCCGAAGCGCGGTTCCACCCTTAAAAAGCAATTTTTCGGCCGTCGGTAATTTATATAACTCGCCTAAAAAAATATGCTGAAAGTATTCTCGAACAATATTCGGAAATATTCCCATTTGATATTGCCGACCCAATTTCTCAAGTGTTTCTAGCGAGATCATTGCAGGGTAGATTTAATTATACCCACCAGTTTCGGCTGATTAAACAATTTTGCATAACGCAGAGCTTTTTCGGGATTAAGTTTTTCTTTATTAAATCGAGAGATTGGTTTTTGCTTATTCTTAAGCCGTAAATAATTTGCATCCACAAACGCTTTTTCAGCTTCAGCCAGATAAAAACTTAAACCCTGTTGTTTTTGAATTTCATAACCAGTGTAAGCAACTTTTTTTATTTTTCGATAAGAAAACATTTTTCCTAATGCCTCGAATCGTCTCGTCGCTTTAGTCGTGATTGAAGTAATTTCATAAACCGTTTCGGGAATAATGCCATGATAAGACAGCGCGAATTCAAGCGAGAGGTAAGACGGACTATAAAGTTTGTTCGCCACATAAACATCTGGTGGCAAAACATCTGGGAAAACATAAGCGCCTCGCTTAAGTTGTAAAATAAATCCTTGTTTTTTATACCGATGGAGCAAAGCCGAGGAAGCCCCGACCGACACCCCAAAAAGCGCTCGGAGGTCTTTCCCACTAAAAATATAAAGTTTTTTACCCTTTATTTTAGTGGCAAAAATTGTCTGATTCACTAATTTAACCATATTGTCAATATACCAGAACGCTCTAAAAAGTCAATCAAATAATGTGTATAACTAATTCTGCCCCGCGCTGCCGGACTTGGACTCGAACCAAGATACTAAGCTCCAAAGGCTTATGTCCTACCATTAGACGATCCGGCAGCGCGGGGCACAATTGTTGTCAAATGTAGATTAGCGCAAATTTACTTTCGTCGCCAGCGTTTCGGCTTCGGTTAATCGGCGGTCGAATTCGGCGAGACCGGATTGCCAGAAGTCGGGATCAGCGATGTCGATGCCGAGTTTGGCAAAAATTTCTCGGGGCGAAGCCGATAAACCGGCCGAGAGAAATTCTTTTACCTCTTTTACTTTGCTTTTATCTTCCCGTACCAACTTTTGAAGTGCTTTGGAGATCAACAAACCACTGGCGTAAGAATAAACATAAAAAGGTTGGCGGAAGTGCGAGACATAGATCCACCACCGCCCCGCCGAGTCCGGTTGCTCCACGGCGTCGCCTAAATAACTTCCCATCTGTTTGAGGAAAAGCGCATTGATTTGTTCTTTCGCCAGATAACCCGCGATCCGATGCGCCATGTGAAGTTCTTGTTCGAAACGATAAAAAGCAATTTGGCGAAAGGTGGTCGCCACTTCTCGATCGAGTTGGGCCATCAAAATTGCTAACCGCCCAGCTTCATCCGTTTTCTCTAGTAAACGCTCGAGGACAAAATCTTCGAAGAAAGTGCTCGCCACTTCGGCGGTCGAAGTTGGCGTCCCAAAATAGAGCGCCGGCTGACACCCGCGCACCAACTCATTATTGATTCCATGCCCCGCTTCGTGAGCGAGCGTCAAGACATCGCTAAGCGAATCGGTGTGATTGAGAAGAATGTAGGTCGGTTGAGTGAGCGATCCGTGCCAGCAGGAAGCGCCCGAATCTTTCCCCAGACGGGGCGCCACATCAATTTGACCGCTCGAGACAAAAGTGTGGAAAATTTTGGCGAACTCGTCATCGAGCGCGGAAAAAGATTCACTCACCATCTCGACCGCCCGAGCGTAAGTCCACCCCTTCGGCAATTCGCCAATCGGCGCCACCCGATCGTGATAAGCCAAACGAGATTTGCCGAGCAATTTGGCCTTAAGCGCGTAATACCGGCGAGGTAAATCAAAACGCTCGGTCACCGTCGCTACGAGCGTGTCCACTACTTTAGAATCAATATCATCGGCGAGATGGCGGAGTTGGTCCGGCCGAGTGACCTGGCGCAAATCGTCGTTCACTCGCTTGGTCGTGAGAATGGCATTCAACTCGGCTTCGGCGGTATCGAGATGAACGCTAAAAATATTATCGAGCGCTAGCGCGACACTGTCACGAACCGTTTGCGTCGGTGATTCCAAGAGACCAAACAAACCGGCAAAACTTTTTATCTCTTCCCGACCGGGCGCGACCAAGACTAATCGTTCTTCACGGGACAGGAGTTTCTCCATTAATTGTTGCCAATGACTCCACGCCGGTCCGGAATAAAGATTGATAATTTTTTCTTCTCCTTCCGGCAAAAGATAACGGGCGTCGGCAAAAAGTCGGACTAAAAAATAATGGTACGGAGCCAGGGTTGGTGTTTTTAAAAAAAGATTTTGCGTCGCTATCGGCACGCGCGCGAGTTGGTGAGTGAAGAAAAGGAGATCATTGGCAATCTCTTCCGCCACTTTTTCCGCTCGCGCGAGGCGCGCTCGCGTGGCGGTATCGCGCATATCTTGCTGACTCTGCAACCAGGCGTGAGCCAGCGCTCGACCGGTATCGGCTCGTTGCCACTTCTCATACTCGGCAAGGGCCTCCGCCAACACCGTTGAGTCGGTGAGATAATCACCGCGCTCGCGCCAACGCTGACCAAATTCATCCGCCACCCGTTTTGTCTTAACCAAATCGGCAGCAAAAGCTTCATCACTTCCATCACCGGGCTGAAGCGGTGAGAGATCCCAGACCAACGGCCAATCAGATGTGGTCGGAATATTGTTAGACATGTTTCGTCAGTAAGCCGACAATCCGCATGACCGCCAGTTCGAGCGGTAATTCGGGAATATAGGAGTGACCAATCTCGTCGTAGGTCACGAGCAGTTCGCGGAGAATGAGCGAGAGCGAGACAGATTCTTTACGCTCAGCTATGGCTTCAATAAATTTTCGTTCCGTGGCGCCAAGGGGGGCCGTGAGCATGCGACCCACCGCCGGCGCGAATTTAAGAAACATCGCGTAGCGAATGGTGTTGAGCGTGAGCTTGAGGAAAACGCGCGGGTCGCGGTGAAGCTCGGCCAACTGCCGAATTGCCGTGAGCCCCAGCGCGCTGTCTGGTTTAATTAAACCGTCGATAAATTGCGCCACCAACTCGTGAGGCGGTGCGCCGGTCACCGAAGCCACGAGATCGCTAGTGATTAATTTATCGGCGCTGGCGCCGAAACATTTTTGCAAGACGCCCAACCCGTCGCGATAAGAACCATCACCTAAAAGAGCGATGAGATCGAGCGCGGCGGGTTCAAGCTGGCGTTTCTCCTTCTTCGCGGCGTGTGCGAGCACCGTGCGTAATTCATCCAACCCGGGTTGGCGGAAAGTAAATTGCTGACAGCGCGAGATAATCGTCTCGGGCAATTTATGCATCTCGGTTGTGGCGAGAATAAAAATGACATGCGCGGGCGGTTCCTCGAGTGTCTTGAGTAAAGCGTTGAAAGCATCTTTGCTTAACATATGCACCTCGTCGATAATATAAATTTTGTATTTGGATTCGAACGGTAAAGTTCGCACGGCTTCGCGAAGTTCGCGAATGTCATCAATCCCGCGACTCGACGCCGCGTCAATTTCGTAAAGATCATTAGGTGAAGTGCCAAGCTCGTGCGCCAGAATCCGCGCCACCGAAGTCTTGCCCGTCCCGCGCGCGCCAGCGAAGAGATAAGCGTGCGCCACAATCCCCTGCTTGATTGAACCGGTTAACACTTGCACAATCGGTTCTTGACCAACCACTTCAGCGAAGCTACTTGGGCGATATTTGCGATAGAGGGCAAGTTCGGACATAGCGCTAGTATAACGGAAAAAAAGCGACCCCGCGAGCCGGTGAGGCAAGCGGGGTCGGGAAGCCGAGGAAGGGCGATCAGGTCTTGTGAGTTGTGTCGGAGGTGACAGCACAAGTTGCAGCAAATGATTCCACCGGGGCGAGTTGTTTAGTCTTCTCGTCAATGGAAGATCGATTGCCACATGTCGGACAAACAAAAACTCCACCGCCTATCTCATGACTTTGCCTCACAGTATCGATCGTTTCGCCGCAATCATACGGACATTTCCCCATTCCACGACCACTCGCCGTTATTTTATCAAGCTCATCATCCAAATTATAGTCGTCAGCGCCGTCGTCGCAGAGTTCATTTCCGAAACACATATTTACTCCTCTCTTTTCCAGTTTTGGTGTCCAATTCAAGGCCTTTCGCGACCTTGATTACTGCCCACTAGCTTAGCATACTTGCTAGGTATTTGTCAACTATTTGCTCCACCATGGCGCCGTTAGGCGCTTTCATAAGTTCTTGGCAAAGTTTTTTATCCCCCACCACATACGGCTTAAAATGTTTTTTCATAATGGCAAAACTTTTTGTCTTTCCCAATAATTCTTCAAAAAGTTTGGTGTGTTCGACGAGAACGCGCAAACGCGTTTTGATGTTAGGAAAACCAGAAGGGAATTGGTCGCGACTTCCCCTCGTCGACTGGGAGCAGGCAATTGCCTTCTGGTTTTCCCCAAACAACCACGGGTTCCCGAAAATCGCGCGACCAAGCATGATGCCATCAGCCCCCGTCTCTTCGGCGCGCCCGCGCGCCTCGTGAAGATCAGCGACATCGCCGTTGCCGATAATCAATGTCTGACTTTTCAACTCATCGCGGATCTTCACCGCCCGTGTGATCGCCTCCCAATGCGCCGGCGCTTTGGACATTTCTTTCCGTGTTCGCGCGTGAATAGTAATAGCTGACAACCCGGTTTCTAAAAGTGCCGGTAACCATCCATCAAGCTCATCGCGATAATAACCAATCCTCGTTTTAACCGAAATCGGTAATTTCGGCCCGCCACGGCGGGCGGCGCGGATAATTTCTTGCGCCAGTTTCGGATTCTTCATCAACCCCGCGCCGGCGCCTTGACTCTCCACCGCTCGATCGGGACAACCCATATTGATGTCGAGACCATCGAAACCAAGGTCTTGAATTAACCGCGCCGCCTCTTCCATCTTCTCCGGATGGGCAGTAAAAAGTTGCGCCACGATTGGACGCTCACTCTCCGAATAAATTAAGTTCACCAGCAATTTTTCCCGTCCTTTCGGGTGACACAATCCATCCGCCGAAACAAATTCAGTCCACATGACATCAAATTTTCCATATTTCGCAATAATCCGCCGGAAGGCGGCGTCCGTCACATCCGCCATCGGCGCCAGACAAAAAAACGGCTTCGGCAACTTGTCCCAAAAACTTTTCATTTCTACAGCCTAGCATAAAAACCATTCTTAAAAACTCTTAACTTTTCTACGACCGTAAATAGTTTAAGAGTGAAGTTTGGTTATCCCGCGGTTTAAACGACCGTGGATTTTATGGTATCACCAAACTTGTTCTTAATGAATTCACGATCGTGAGTTTTGTAAGACATTTTTTTGGTAAATTTTTTGGCGAATAAAAAAGCGACTACTCGCGTCGAGCAACCGCATTGTCATCAGAATATCTGGCTAGTTTTATCGCACCGTCACGGATGAGGCAAAATAATTTTTGATGCCCGTCGCCGTGCGTTGGGCGAGTTGGTCGAGAGTTGGCGCGCGACGCGCGAGATTGGTAAATTGCGGTTCATAAATATAACCGTACTCAATGAGAAAAGAGGCCGAGAGGCGCGAGCCGTTGGCGCCAACGGCAATCAATTCTTGATCTTCAATCGGACTGCC
>JAGVGK010000035.1 GCA_020057185.1 Minisyncoccota bacterium
CGAAAAGGTATTGAGTTTGTTAATGAGAAAATAACCAAAATTGATCTTGAAAACAAACTGATAAAAACCGAGAATCAAAGTCTGCAATACGATTATTTAATCATTTCTCTTGGCGCGGAACTTGCTCCCGAGAAAATACCAGGTCTCGCCGAAAGCGGTTACAATCTTTATGCATTGAAGGGGGTAGAAAAACTGCGAGATGATTTGAGGAGTTTTGCTGGTGGCAAAGTAGCTATTGTGATATCTTCTTTACCTTTCAAATGTCCCGCTGCACCGTACGAGGCCGCTTTTTTGCTCAATGAACGCTTTCAGGAAAGAGCCATCAGTGGGAAAACGGAAATAAATATTTACACACCCGAGACATTACCGCTTCCGGCGGCTGGGCTGGATATTGGAAAAGCTGTTGCGAAAATATTAGCAGAAAGAAAAATTGGTTTTAACCCCGAAGCAAAACTGGTCTCGGTTAATCCCCAAAAAAGAGAGCTTCAATTTGAAAACAACAAAACCGCCAATTTTGATTTGCTCATTTTTATTCCACCCCATCAAGGGCCAAGGGTGGTGAGAGACTCTGGACTTGAAAACGAGGTGGGCTGGATTTTGGTTAATAAGCAGACCCTGAAAACAAAGTATGATAAAGTTTTTGCGATTGGCGATGTGATCGTCGCAACTGTTGCGTCCGGCAAACCTCGGCCCAAGGCTGGCGTTTTTGCGCATTACGAAGCGGAAGTGGTGGCGGAAAATATTGCCCGAGAATTAAATGGACTCCCGTCTAATAAAAAATATGACGGTAATGCCTCTTGTTTTTTGGAAACTGGTTTTGACAAAGCCGGATTTGCCAGCGGCAATTTTTATGCGGAACCGGCACCGGTGATAAAAATGAGACGCCCGGCAAAAATGTGGCATTGGGGTAAAATACTACTTGAAAAATATTGGCTGTGGAAATGGTTTTGACTTATGGAAAATTCTAATCAGATAAAATGTTTGAAGCAGTTTTTAAAACGAGAAGTCGGTCATTCTAAACGGATATTGGATATTGGCTGTGGAGATGGCGCTACGGCTCTCTATTTGATCTCTTCACTTAACTGCACTATCCAGGGGATAGATTTAGACGCCGGCCGAATCCATCGCGCCAATGAAAAATTCAAACGCAAGCCGCGTAAGGGGTTTGCCGTCTGTAATGTTTTGAAGGCCGAAAATCTGGACAGAAATTTTTTTAAAATACCGTTTAACGCCGTGATCGTTACCCACGCTTTTCACCACTTGAGCAATGTCCGGGAAGCACTCGTTAAATCTAAGAATGTTTTGACGCGCAATGGAAAAATAATCATTGCCGAATACACGAGGCAATTTGGAGAGAAAATTGATAACTGCCCAAGATTCTCAATCGAAAAAATAAAACTCTTGGTGATCAAAGCCGGATTTCAAAAAATTAAACGGTTTAATCTGGCACCGGGCCTTTTTGCTATAATCGGTTTTAAAATTTGAGGTATAATCAAGATTATGAAAAAAGATAAAAATTTGACATTCGCGTATTTCGTCAGGAATTTTTCGATTGTGATTGGTTTGGTTCTCATTTGGCGGGGCATTTGGTATATCTTGGACGAGCTGGATATCTTGATTTTCAACAAAGGTCACATTTGGACCGCCTTGGGTGGTATCGCCATCGGCTTATTGATCCTCTATATTCCCGACAAAGATTTGAAAGAAATTGAGAAACTTTGAAAAACTGTAGTATACTATAGCTATGGTCATCGAATGGGAAACGCTCGAATACGAACACCACGAGAAATCAAGTAATTGGTATTGGTTGGTGGGCTTGATCGCGCTCGTGCTCGTCGTCGGCGCGATTGTCACGAAGAATTTCTTACTGGCGATTTTAGTTCTCCTCGGCGTGGCGACGCTCATGCTCTATGCCAAACGCCGGCCACAAATAATTAAAGTGTCGGTGAGCCGGCGCGGGATTCAGATTCACAATAATCTTTTTCCTTATCATACCCTCCGCTCCTTCTGGCTTCATGATCACGAGAGTGAACGAAAGATTATTATTCAATCCGAGAAACTCTTGATGCCCCATATTCACCTCCCCCTCGCTGAAGAAATTAATCACGAGATGCTTCGTGCTTTCCTCCTTGACTTCTTGCCGGAAGAACCCCACCGGCCGACCGTCATTGATCTTCTCGCCGAATATCTGTAAATAATTGTCCCCGCGAGGAATCGAACCTCGATCATGAGCTCCGCAAGCTCACATTCTATCCGTTGAACTACGGGGACAAAAACTATTTCTTTTTATTAAGTGAGCGGGCGGCTTGAGATTTGCGCCGAGCGGCCGCGGACGGTTTAATAAGCCCGCGTTTCAGCGCTTTATCAATCGCCTGATAAATCTCTGGTAGGTGCTTGAGCGCTTCCTTCATCGCGCCTTGCGTGACGAGGGTCTTCAACTCCTTCCACTCCTCGCGGATCGCCTTCTTGCGTCGGAGATTAAACACCTTCTTTCGGCGCGACGCTCGCATGGCCTTCTTGGCTGATTTGGTAATTGGCATAATTAGATAGTGTAGGTTAGCACGGCTTATTGTAAAAGTAAACAAAATTGAGGTAAGATGGGCAGATTATGATTGCTCAATTAAATGGTGAAGTGGCGCGGAAGGATGGGCGCGGGATTGTGCTTGATGTGCATGGTGTCGGTTATCGCGTGCATGTTGTGAAAGAGCACGGCGAGAAACTCACGGTCGGGGCAAAAGTTTCGCTTCTTACTTATCTCGCCGTCCGCGAGACCGCACTTGATCTTTACGGTTTTGCCAATACCGAAGCGCTTGATTATTTTGAATTACTAATTACCGTGCCTGGCATCGGTCCCAAAAGTGCGCTCGCCGTCCTCTCGCTCGCCGGACCAGAGGTGCTTCGTCGGGCAATTCTCGCCGACGACACCACCTACCTCACCCGTGTCTCCGGCATCGGCCGAAAAAGTGCCGAGAAAATTATTGTCACTCTGAAAGACAAACTCGGCCGACTTGCCACTGGTGAGGCGGGCTTACTCTCGGATGAGGTTGAAGCCATGGAGGCCCTACAGTCGCTCGGCTACACGCTCGCCGAAGCGCGCGAGGCGTTGAAACATATTCCCGCGACCGCCAGTGATACCGGAGAAAAGGTGAAGGCGGCGCTCAAATTGCTTGGTAATAATCAACGACACCATTAATTATGTTCGCTCGAATCCGTGCCATTTATCACTATCTCTGGGCGTTCGGTGGCGCGCTCCGCTATCGCTTCCCGAGTCGCGAGCTCACCGTCATCGGCGTCACTGGCACGAAAGGCAAGACCACAACCGTTGAACTGCTAAACGCGATCTTAGAATCGCCGAAAACTAAAACCGCCATTTCTTCTACCCTTCGTTTCAAAATTGATCAAGTTTCCCTGCCCAACAAACTTAAGATGACGATGCCGGGGCGGGCTTACCTGCAACGCTTTCTACGCCAAGCGGTCACGGTCGGTTGTCATTACGCCATTATCGAGATGACCTCGGAGGGCGCGCGACAATCACGCCACCGTTTCATCGATCTGGACGCTTTCATCTTCACCAATCTCACGCCCGAGCATATTGAATCGCACGGCTCGTATGAGAAATATCTGGGAGCAAAACTCTCTATCGCTCGCACGCTCGCGCGCTCGCGAAAACCCGCGCCGACTCTAATCGTGAACGGCGACGATCGGGTGGCAAATCGTTTCTTGGCTCTGCCAATCAAACATAAAATTATTTATTGCCAACGCGATGCCTCACCTTATGTCACTAATGAATCGGGCACCAATTTCACTTGGCGCGGGAAAAGAATTCACACCCGCTTGCCCGGCCTCTTCAATCTAATGAATGTTCTTGCCGCCATCACTTGCGCCGACCACTTCGGCGCGAATCGGACAACCATCCGGCGCGCAGTAGAGAGTTTCGCTGGCGTTCGAGGGCGAATGGAGCGAGTGGAAGCGCGAGACATTAATCCAAACCGGCCCAATTTCTCGGTCATCGTTGATTATGCTCACACGCCAGATTCGCTTCGCGAGGTTTATCAAACTTTCGGCCAGCGTGGAAAAATTGGTGTTCTTGGTGGCACCGGTGGCGGGCGGGATATTTGGAAACGACCCGTGATGGGCACGATCGCCAGTGAACATTGTCGGTTAATTATTCTCACCAACGAAGATCCTTATGATGAAAAGCCAGACGCGATTGTGAATGACATCGTTCGCGGGATTAAACGCACGCCGTATAAAATAATTATGGATCGGCGCGGGGCAATTCGCGAAGCGCTCATCCAAGCAAAAGATGGCGAAGTCGTCATCATCACCGGCAAAGGCACCGACCCCTTCATTATAGGCGCCCGCGGTTCGAAAATCCCGTGGGATGATATGACGGTGGTGAGAGAAGAATTGAAAAGATTATAAAATATACAAAAAAGGACCCGCCTACGCTTTGCCAAAGCAAAGTTTCAGAGGGTCCGATAGTCAAAGGGTCTAGGGCTTAGGACGCTTGAGCGTTAGTTGCGGGCTCGCCTCGCTGAAGCTCCGGCGAAGCGGGAAGCACCACCCGGAAGCGGTAGTCAGCACCCCAGACATCCTTGTACGCAAGGCGGTGCACGAGCCCCTTCAGCCGGCGAGCATCGTCCCAGTAGACGTTCGCCACGAAGAATGTCCCAGCCGACTTAAATGGAAAGAAGGTGGCACAACCCTTCGGGTGGAGATGCTCGCGATGAGCGATCGCGAACTCAATGATCTGGTCTTGCTCCCAACAGAGTTGGTCAAAGGGAACTCCTTGACCTTTAAAAATCTGCTGGAAAATACCATCTTCTATCAGCTCATAGACAACGGCGGTAGTGGCCGGTCTAGAATTGCCGGCAACATCGCAACTCTCGCCGTAGATTCCATCCACGAAAACATCCATCGCTTTGGCCAGAGTTCTCCGGCCGTCGGTCGCCTGGATGGTGAGGTTGGGGGTCGAGAGTCGCCGGATAATGGAGGTGGGGAAAGTTTTCTCTTTTTTCACTTTCCGACCCTGTTTCAGAAGTGGACTAACCGCGTGATAAATCATTTCCGGATCAACCGCCCCCTTGCGCACTCTCTCAAACAAATCGTGCTGTTGTCGAGCAAACCGTCCGAGAACTTCATCGTTGACTTTTGTGGTCATGATGGTTCTCTCCTTTCTGTTGTCAAAAACCTTTGTCTTTAGGCCTAGGATCAACATCCCAAGATAACCTAAAGAACTGATTAGAGCTTACACTATCGCATACAAAAAATCAAGGGGTGGGAGCTTTTTATTTTTTACTTTGCACTTTTCGCTTTTAGCTTTACACTCTCCTTATGCCTGAATTACCCGAAGTTGAGACCTTACGGCGCGAGTTGGCGCGGGGGTTGGTTGGTCAGAAAATTGCCGGTGGGAAAATTCTCTGGCGCGGAGCAATTAAACCGCTTTCACCAAAACAGTTTCTCAAACAAATTGTTGGACAGAAAATTACCATGGTGGAACGACGAGCAAAAATCTTACTCCTCTCACTCCGTCCCAGCGAACTCACACTCGCGATTCATCTGAAGATGACGGGGCAGTTGATTTATCACCCCCTCCGACTCCCCCAAAGGGGGAGAGAAAAACAGGCAACGAGTTCCCTCCCCTTCGGGGAGGGCCAGGGTGGGGTAAATCTTTCCAAACACACCCGCGCTATTTTTAATTTCACAGACGGCTCGCATCTCTATTTCAACGATCTGCGAAAATTCGGCTGGTTGAAACTACTTTCCGACGATAGTAAGAAGAAGTGGCTTGCCCGCCTTGGGCGGGAACCATTAACTCCAGAATTCGATTTTGAAACCTTCAAAACCATTCTGAAACGCTATCCCAATCGCTGGTTGAAACAAACCTTGCTTGATCAAACTCTCGTTGCTGGTTTGGGAAATATTTATGCGGATGAGAGTTGTTTCGGGGCCAAGGTTCGACCAATTCGGCGAGTGAAAAGTTTAACTGTTTTGGAAATCAAGAAGTTATATCTGGCGATTAAGCGAATTCTAAACTTGGCAATCAAAAAAGGTGGCACATCCGCCAAAGATTATGTTCGGAGCGACGGTTCGTTGGGCAACTTCGTCCCCTATCTCAAGGTTTACGGTCGCGCCAAACAAAAATGTAAACATTGCAAAACCCTAATCCGTAAAATCAAACTCGCCGGTCGGGGTACGCACTTCTGCCCGCGCTGTCAGAAATAAAAAATCACTGTATGCGAAATAGCGCACGACCGTGAATTATTTAGCATATTCGAAAGAGGAAAATCCCACCGGCGACGGCGACATTGAGTGATTCTTTGCGTCCGCGCATCGGGATCTCGGCAATAATATCGCATTTTTTAAGAATCGCCGGATTTACCCCTTTATTTTCATTGCCAAAAATAATTGCCGTTGGACCAGTGATTTTCACTTTCTTATAATCCACCGATTTACTTGACTGTTCTAAAGCTAAAAGCTGAAAGCTAGAAGCTTATCTAACAAATTCTTTAATTTTTTACGCACTTCCCACGTCACATAATTCTCCCCGCCGAGCGCGGTTTTCACGACCTCGCGATTGGGTCGACCGAAACGATCAATCGGCGCGGGAGTGTAGCCGGTCAAATAAATTTTCTTCACCCCCACCGCATCAGCAATGCGAAAAAACGCGCCGACATTCTGGGCGCTCCGAAGATTGTGGAGAATTAAGCAAATTTCTTTATCGGATTGAATCATTGTGTTAGGATATCAGGATGTTGAGCGTTTGGCCAAACCTTTTCGACTTTCAAATTATCGCGCCGGTGATCTTGCGCTTGGCCCTCGGCGGATCACTTCTAGCTCTTTATTTTCCCGCTCGGCGAAGTTTGCGCGGTCTCTTTGGCATTCTCACCGGGATTCTTATTGTAATCGGTCTCAGCACTCAACCCGCATCCCTCGCCGTGGCTCTTCTGCTCACCGAGGAAAGTTGGCATAAGCGACACAATCGCGCCACTCTCCTCCCGCTTCTCGCCATCGCCCTCGCCCTTCTTCTACTCGGCCCCGGTCTCTTCGCCTTCGACTGGCCGTTGTAAAAATTCTAAAATTAGCTATTGTTTACACTATCTTCATCCGCCCGTAGCTCAGTCGGTAGAGCAGCTGCCTTTTAAGCAGACGGTCGCAGGTCCGATTCCTGCCGGGCGGACAATTTATAACTCAAGCAGTAATCGTTCTAAACCAAGATCGAAGTCAGTCAGACCACGACGGGCATCGTGATAGAAACGAACGAGGCGCGCCGAGAGGCGGGCTAATTCCCGGGGTTTATATTTTTTTATCTGCCGTTGCGCTTGGGACAAAGGGTAGGGTTTCATTGGCAGAACACTTCCCGCCGATGCCGTTGCCACAAGCAAAAGCGTTTTCACTTTCCACGCCAGTTTCCAAAATATTTCTTCCGCAGGCAAACCATATCGGCGCGCCTCATGATAAAGAAGCCACGCTCGTTTGCGATCGCGATCACCGAAGGCATCAGCAATAGCGAATAATTTCATCAAATCAGCTTTCTTCTGTCGCTCTTTAATATCCGACACGATTTTGAATTCTCGCGCCAGGCCACCAGCCTTGACCACTGTTTGAACAAATTCTTTCTCTGTCTCTGATCCCTCTTCCCAAAAAATGAAAAAGCTTTCACTCCCGATCATTTGCGCCAAATTCTCGCTGACAAAATTAGTCGCAACTGGATTGGCTAGTAAATGATCAAAAAAGATAATTCCACCACCGCCTAAAAGCGGTCGAGCGTAAATTGCTTCTTGCAATTCTTCGAGCGTCAGATTTTCGCCGATCAGATCGAAAACCGGCGCGTGGGGAAATTTCTCTTGTTGAGCCAGAAATTCGGCTCGCGCCGCTCGCCGACTCCCTTCCTGATCTTTACCCCAGTAATAAAAAATCATGTGAGTTCAATCCCGACCGGACAATGATCCGACCCCAGAACATCAGGTAGAATAAAGGCTCGTTTCAAACGGGGCAGAAGATCGGTGCTAATAAAAAAGTAATCGATCCGCCAACCAACATTGCGCTCGCGGGCGTGGGTCTTCTGATCCCACCAAGTATATTGACCCGGCGCGTTAGAGAAATGACGGAAGCTATCCACAAAACCGGCTGTTTCAACTTCATCTAACCAAGCCCGTTCGCTGGGCAGAAAACCGGAAATCTTTTCGTTCTCTCGCGGGTGTGCCAGATCAATTTCATGATGAGCGGTGTTCACATCGCCACAAAAAATAATTGATCGGCCATTAGCTTGTAAGTTTTTAATATATCGAAGAAATTCTCGATAGAAAGTTAATTTGTATTCTAACCGCGCCGGCGATGCTTTGCCATTGGGAAAATAGACATTCAAGAAAAGAATATCACCGTAATCGAGTTCCAGCACTCGGCCTTCGCCCGATAAAATAGTTTGGCCGAAATCGAGGCGCACTGATTTTGGTTCCTTTTTCGTAAAAACCGCGACGCCACTGTAGCCTAACTTTTCCTTCGCGCCATGCCAATAAGACCGATAACCCGCTGGGCGACGAAGGGCTTCGCTTAAGATCGCGTGATCCGCCACTTTGGTCTCTTGAAGACCAACGACATCATAATCTGACTTCACTAGCCAATCAATAAATCCTTTGCGCTCAACCGATCGAACGCCGTTTACATTCCAAGAGATAAAAGTTCGTGACATAAAATTATTCTAACACCCAATTGCCACAGAAATTATGCGCGCTGACCGCAAGCGGAAGATTAGTTTCGAGCGCCAGGAAAGAGGCGGTAATGGTCGTCACCGATGAACCATTCGTCACCGGACTTAGCGGATAGACGACTTCACCAACGGCGTCACAACGACCACGATTAATCGAGGCCGGCTGGGGGTCGCTCGTTGCTCCAACCAACTTCAACTCCACCTTAATTTGACCATCAACTTCGGTCAGAATTGCTTCACCGATTTTCCCCGAATTATTCTGCCCCGCCAGAGTAATCGTGACAGACTTCGGTGTTGTCCAGCAATTGTCGCAAGGATAATTTCCCCGTAGCGCATAACCGAGTAGAATTAAAATAATAATAACCACTACTAAAATAATAAATTTCTTCATGTGAAAAGGGTCAGCGGTTTCGGCGCTAGCACCTCACCCGCTGCTTGCCGATAAACACAAAAATCACAACCAACGGAAGATTTAGGCGAACGAGAATCAAGCAAAGTCCGCTTCATCTCATCGAGGGTATTGGGGATCCATCGTCCGTCACCCTCATAAGGTAAAATCTTGACATCAAATTCAAGTTTGCCATCAAAAGATTTGGCATCACGTTTACCATTCACATAAACAAAATAACCGATCGGCGACACCTTAAAACCATTCTGCCGGAAAAGCCACTGATAAATTTCCATCTGATTCTTGTAACTCTTCTGCCACTCGGCGTCGAGTGACACCGCTGTATCTTTGCTCGTCGCTTTATAATCAACAATGTGGAGTTCGCCCTTAGGATTAACCCAGACATCATCAATCGCGCCGTAAACATCAAAATTGGTGGGGGGATGTAAATAATGAATTCCCCCACGCCCAAAATCAACTTCTCGCCACCGATCCATTTTTTCATGTTGATAGGGAATGACCTCCAGACCATAACTCTTCATCAATGGATGTGGACTACCTTTCGCGCGGTGAAGATCAAATTCTTTCTTCAGTAAATGATCCACGGCGGCATTGAGCGAAAAAGGATACCCCGGCGGTTCGCTCACCCCGAGTCGCCGATCAAGGTAAAAGCATAACGGGCAACGCAAAAATAATTCGATCTTCGACCGACTAATCTGAAACGGTTCCTTAACCTCCGGATCGAACAGCCCCTTGCTCCGTTTCCCCTTATAATATTGGCTCATTACGGCATTGTAGCATAATCTTTTATCTCTCCGTCAAATCGCCCCAGGTAGGGCCGGTTTCGACTTTGACGGTGAAGGGAATCGGGTCGGTGACGACTGATTCCATCTCTTTTTTGATTAAGGGAATAATTTGGTCGGCGTCTTTGGCAGTAATTTCATAAAGCAATTCGTCGTGGACTTGGAGGAGGAGGTGGGCGCGATCAGCCAGTTTTTGTTTTTTCAACATTTCATCAACCCGAATGATGGCGAGCTTCACAATGTCGGCGGCGCTACCTTGAAGTGGCGCGTTCAGCGCCATCCGTTCGGCCGACGCGCGCACGAAAGGCACCGGCGAGCGGAGCGCCGGCAGATAGCGCCGGCGACCAAACATTGTTTCGGTAAATCCTAATTTCAGAGCATCGGTTTTTACTTTTTCGAAATAATCGCGGATTGTCGGGAAAGCCTCGAAGTAACGATTGTAAAAAGTTTGCGCTGTCGCCCGATCGGTGCCTAAATTTTGTTTGAGCGCGTTCACCCCCATCCCGTAAATAATTCCAAAGTTAATCACTTTCGCCTGCCGGCGCTGTTCTTTACTCACCTCACCTTCTGCAATATTGAAAACGCGACTCGCCACTTGGGTGTGGATATCACCCCCAGCGCGAAACATTTCGAGCAACGCCTTATCCCCCGAGAGAACAGCGAGTACGCGCATCTCGATTTGGGAATAATCAAAAGCGGCGAAGAGATATTCGGGGCGCGCGATAAACGCGCGCCGAATTGCTTGCCCCCGCTTGGCCTCGGCGGGAATATTTTGCAAATTCGGATCGCGGGATGACATCCGGCCAGTAGTGGTGCCGGCTTGTTCCAATCGCGTATGGAGTGCCCCATCTTCCCCCACTAATTTAGGCAAAGCGTCCACATAAGTGGAGAGTAATTTCTGCAATTCACGATAAGCGAGAATATCGGCGACGACCGGATGAACCGCGCGAAGCTTTTCCAATTCCGATTCGCGCGTGGAACGCGCGCCACCGGCCGTTTTCTTCAGACCTTTGACTGATAAATGAAGCGTATCAAAAAGAATTTCCCCTAATTGTTTCGGTGAATTGAGGTTGAAGTTTTTGCCGGTAACGCGAAAAATTTTGGTCTCTAATTCTTGAAGTTCCGCGTGATACTGGCTAGACAATTTCTGGAGCGCCGAAAGATCAAGTCGAATCCCCCGCTCGCGTGCTTTGGCGAGAATTGGAATCAGTGGTCGTTCAATTTTTTCATACACCTCACGAAGTCCCGTTGTCTCTAGCTCCTTTTCTAATTTTTCCCGCGCGAGCGCCACCGTCTCGACGCCGGAAAAGCGACAAATGTCCTCGGCCGTCGGCGTCGTGAGATCAGAATTAAGCAGCCAAAGCATAATTCCCGTTTCAACTAGAAGTTGCGGATCGGTGATTATTTCTATTTCAGTTTCCGTTTCTATTTTAGGAAGACGAGACGAAAGAGATCTAAATCCAAGTTCGGTAAAAAAATTTTCCACCAATTTTTGATCAAAAGTATCCCGCCAAGAATTACTCGGCAACTGGAAATCAATCGGCGCATCAAGCCGAATCGTGCCTAGTGTCTTCGAGAAGCGCGCCTCGTCTTCACCGGCGCGGAGCAGTTTGATAATTCGGTCTGACAGACCAACTTTTTGCAACGGCGCGGAATCGGTTGCCAACATTTCATACAATTTTTCAATCGAATTAACAGTTTTAATAATCGTGGTAGCCGTTTTCTCGCCGATGCCTTTGATTCCAATAATATTGTCCGAGGGATCACCGCGAAGTCCTTTCCAGTCCGGCAGATATTTCGGCAAGAAACCAAAACGCGCGATCACCGCTTCTTCGTCATAAAGAATCGTGTCTTGAATCCCCTTCTTGAGTGTATAAACCAACACGCGCTTGTCATCCACGAGTTGAAGTGTATCGAGATCACCCGAGGCAATCACCACTCGCAGATTGGGTTGTTGTTTCGCGACACCGGCAATCGTGCCGATCACATCATCAGCCTCAAAACCGGGCGCTTCATAAATTGGAATATTAAAAGCGGTAAATAAATCGCGCGACCGCTTGATCTGTGACACCAGCGCATCATCGGTTGGTTTTCGTCCCGCCTTGTAACCATCGTAGGCGGCTTTACGAAAAGTGGTTTCGGGTAAATCGTAGCAGGCGGTGAGATAATCCGGCTGGAGATCTTTAATAATTTTCATCAGCATCGAAGCGAGACCATAAAGCCCGCCGGTCGGCTCACCCTGACTCGAGGTAAAGTCTGGCAGGGCGTGATAGGCGCGATGCAGAATCGCGTGGACATCGAGCAAGACAAGGGTTTGGGTTTTGTTTTTACTCATAAATTATTTTTCGGGAATTTTCGCCCATCACTTCAAATTTAATTCTTAAGGTTGGAGAAGAAATGAGTTCGCCGACGCGCTCTGGCCATTCGACTAAAATTAGATTCTCCGGATTAGCCACAATTCCCCCCCAGCCAAGCTTAAGCAAGTCTTCAGCCTTATCTAATCGATAACAATCGATGTGCACCAATCGTTGCCAAGGGTAAAAAGGGTTGCCCTTGCCTTGTGTCAAGGGCGACCCTTGACATGGAATTTGATAATTTTTCATCAGCACAAAAGTCGGACTCGTCACGCGCTCGGTGACACCGAGCGCTCGCGCCACAGCCTGCGTGAAAGTGGTTTTCCCGGCGCCGAGATCAC
>JAGVGK010000039.1 GCA_020057185.1 Minisyncoccota bacterium
ATCTTATCAATACGCGTCCGCGCAAGCGGCATGGCGGATTAACTCCAGTTGAGGTATTCTTCAGAGCAACAGGTGTTGCATTATATTCTTGAATCTACATTCTGTTTGAGTTCATTAATGGTCAAAAACTTACCGGCACGACGATTTTTCCTGGCTTGTGCCAAAGCCCTTTTTCCCCGAGCGGTCGGTTGGTACTCTGGTATGACTCTAACCGATAACAGTTTTTCATAATCTCTCTTGGAAATTACCACCAAATCAGTCCCTTCGGTAAGTTTTTTAGAAATAGTGAGGGTAGTTATGGTTAACATGTTAGCAAATGTTATCTGCCTGGTCAAATTTTGTATCCCCGATCAAAATTTAATTCATGGATCTTCCTATACCACAGTCGCACGATCGTATAGATGTGGACAGGAGAGTTTATTTAGCACAGGAGATTATTAAAAGATAGCAATGGACTTGTTATCCACTTTACTTTTATTTTGTTACCTACTAAGCTCTAGATGACCCTAAAAAGTCATTTTTCTAAAGCTTGGGGGCCTCGCAAGAGGTCCCCTTTGCTATTTTGTGGACTCATCTCCTTTTTGTAGCAGATAAACTCTTTAAAAATACTGGGAGGAAATTCCTCCCGACAAAAAATTACTCATTATCATAAATAGCGCACGACCGTGAGTTATTTAGCATACGGTATTATATCGAAAACAGGTTGTTAGATGATCATTGACGAGACCGGCGCCTTGCATGAAGGCATAGCAAATCGTGGTGCCGACGAAGGTGAACCCGCGCTGTTTAAGGTCGCAACTTAAAGCGTCGGATTCTCGATTAGAAGAGGCAATCTTGCTGGTGTGGCGATGTTTATGAACGATCGGTTGGTCACCAACAAACGCCCAAAGATATTTGGCGAAAGTGCCAAACTCTTTTTGGATTTTTAAGAAAGCTTGCGCATTTTTCACCGTCCCTTTAATTTTCAAACGATTACGGATGATGCTTGGATCGGTCAAGAGCTTCGCTAGTTTCGCCTCGGTGTAACGGGCGACTTTCTCCAGATCGAAATTAGCAAACGCTTTCGCGAACGCCACCCGCTTGTGTAAAACAATTCGCCACGAGAGCCCCGCTTGGAAAGTATCGAGGACAATGTACTCAAAAAGTTTCTGATCATCACGGCACGGCCTGCCCCACTCGGTGTCGTGATAAGCGATCATTAGTGGATCTTCCCCGGGCCACGCACAACGCTTCACTTTGGACATTGAGATTTTATTTAAGAATCGTACCGGCTAGAACCGGCTTCTCAGGGCAAAGCACAACTGGACCATCCGTGCCGTCCGCCGCCAACACCATCCCTTGACTCTCAAGTCCCATAATTATTCGCGGTTCGAGATTAGCGACAATCACAATTTGCCGACCAAGCAAAGTTTCGGGCTCATAAACTTTCCCAATCCCCGCAATAATCTGCCGTGGTGCCGGTTCCCCAATCTCCACCGCGAGCTTGAGTAATTTCTCTGAGCCCACCACACGCTCGGCCGTTTTCACTTCCCCTATTTTTAACTCGACTTTCTTAAATTTATCGTAAGTGATCATGATTTTAGATATTTAAACCGTGCCACCTTTTCACTTTCAACTTCGACCATTTCCAAAAACATTTCTTTCGGTCTGACCCACAACGCATTCTCACCAAACTCACTTTTGTAAAGCGCTTTATACACCACCAACTCTTCCAGTGTCTCGCTATGTCTAGCTAATCCAACCACTTCATATTGCTTTCCCTTATAATGCTCGTATCTACCGAGTTTTATTTCATTCATAAAGCTAGAATATAAAACTTAATCAGAATAAGAGCCGTAATAATCGCGAAGGCGAGTACCGTTTGCAGAAAAAGTTTGACGGCGCGTTTTTTGTCGCCCTCGAAATAAATCTGAAATGGTTGATAGAAGAAAAGATAGCCCATCACCGCCGCCGACAAAGTGAAAAGTGAGATCACCATAATGGGGATAATAACTGTTTCTTTTGGACTTGGCTCAATGAGTTTAGGCCCATAAAACATCACCGAAGCCACCACCACGATATACAGCGTCGCCATCAAAGCATTGATGATTGGATTCTTAGTCATAGCATTGATAAACAAAAGCGGGTGGGATATTTAGTAAAGTAAACTTAATGCTAACTCGATTGAAGATTGATTGCAATTCTTTATAAGCGCCGAGAGAATACTGGAATTGAATGTAGATAGCCGCGGGGCGAAGAACATTTTTCACTGTTTGAAGTAAAGTTGATCTCGCCTCATCATCAAAATTCGTCAACGGCAAACCCGAAAGCACATAATCCACTTTCTCCCCCTTCAAATAATCGGTCAGACCCAAAGCCGAAGTGTTGAAAATCTGGAGACGAGCGTCATTAATTTTTTCCAGTTCACGGCAAAAGTCGGGATTAATTTCGAAAACCAAAAGTTTCGACTCTTGATTCATTCTGGTCAACAGTTTTTTCGTCAGGCCACCGAGCCCGGGACCAAGCTCGACAATTATTTTGGCTCTTTCAAAATTAACTGGCACAATCATTTTATTCATCAAGAAACGTGAGCTCGGCGTCACCGATCCCACCACTCGCCAATTCTTTAAAAACTCTTTAATAAATTTCAGTTTTTCCATTGAACCACTAAATTGTTAACCAGAGCCTTAATATCCTTATTCTTCGGCCAAAGGTCTCTGATTTTCTTTCTCATCTCTTGGTGTTGACCATAACCTTTGTCCACACCACCGCCCATCAAATCAGAAAACTCCAAATTCAATAATTCGGTTAAAGATTCTTTAATATCATTGTATCGCAACCCCGAGAGACCCTTTCGTTTAAGCTCTTCAAAAAATACTTGCCAAGTATAAAAGTGCAGAAGCTCATGCATAATTTTTGAAAAAATCTTTTTCTATACTCAACCAATTTGTTTTAATCACTTCGATTTTTTCTTCGAAATTAAAATCTTTTTCTTTGATGTAATCCTCAATAAAATTTTTGATTTTAACCACTTCAAAATCTTGCCCAAATTTTTCCTGATACAAACTTTGAAATTTAGTCGGCCTCGGATTATTCATCGATTTAGTGGCCACCAGAAAATTCTCAATGTCTTTTTCTATATTGTATGAGAATAATAATTTCATAAACGGAGGGTGAGAGATTCGAACTCTCGGTGCCTTGCGACACATACGCTTTCCAAGCGTACGCACTAGACCGCTATGCGAACCCTCCTTTAGGATCACTATTTTACCCTAAAAAGTCATACCCCTCAATATACCATAAATTCCACGACCGTGTTTTTTATGAGATTAATTTAATCAAGACCGAATAGTTTTTTCAACCATTTATCATTCTCAATTTTATCCGCGGTAATATAAACTACTTCCCGACCGAGACCGAAGGATGTTTTGATCATAAAAATTAATTCTTCGCATTCGTAGGGCGATACCCAGACACTATGTTGGAGACGATGAAAATTAAATTGTCTAAGCTGCAAACGTAATTGATCACGCTTGTGTCGACTCATCTCTTTAATATCGAAGATTACCACTCGCCAACGACCATCCCAATGTTTAGGTTGTTTAATAACCATTTCACCAAGCTGATAACGTTTCAGTCTCTGTTTGCCATCGTCTGTTAGGCGAGCAAAAGTTTTTCCATTTTTAGAAACAAATTCAATTAGACCTTTATCTTTAAGTCGAGAAATAGTGGATTTAACATAATAATTCTTTTTCGATTTATTCACCCCGGGAAGATAGCGGAGCAACTGGACAGCATTAGGCGCTACCGCTCCTAGAGCGAGGATGCCAGCGACTCCCAAACAAGCTAAAATTACCGCTTGAACATTTCGGGCTTTCCCTTTAATTTTCATTGCGAATCAAGTATACCATAAAATACACGACCGTTGGATTTATGAGAACAAATTTATATTTAGTTAGGTCAGATTGAACGATAATCGAAAAGACTAAGAAAGGCAAAGGCGACGGAGAGGTAGAGAATGATTGTCGCGGTTAAAATAAGCCAAGGCAAATGAGTGATTATTCCAAGACAAAGAAAAATTAAGCCGAACGATTGGAAAATCATTTTTGTCTTGCCTAAATAATTGGCTTCAATTTTCGCTTTGCGATAATATTTTTTCCAATAACTAAGAAGGACTAAGAATAGTTCGACCCCAACAATCGTTACCGCCAGATAGAAATTTATGAACCGCGTCACGAGAATCGCTGTCGTTGAACCAATAAGCAGTTTATCAGCCAGCGGGTCGAAAAGTTTACCCCAGTCGGTGATCTGGTCGGTCGTTCTGGCCAACGCGCCGTCAAGCGCATCGGTGAAAGCGGCAATAACAAAAAGCAAACTGCCCTCACGATAGTGACCGTAAATGAACAAAAAGAAAACGACCGGGACAAGAATAAAACGCACCGCCGTAATATAGTTGGGCACGATGAATCGTGGCATCAGCCGAAGAACGGTGCGCGAGAGCAACCAATCGGTGTAATGGAAAAATGGCTTCATATATTATTTCTGCCAGTCAAGGCTTTAATTCTGTCTTCGATCGGCGGGTGAGAGAGAAAAAGGTGGGTAAAGCTCCGACCTGCAGTTGGACCAAACGGATTGGCAATGTAGAGATGCGCTGTGGCGTTATTCGCGCGCCGAAGCGGCGCGCGTCCACCGCCAATTTTCTGTAGCGCCGAAGCCAAACCTTCCGGATAACGCGTGAGCAGAGCCCCCGAGGCATCAGCGAGAAATTCCCGTTTGCGCGAGATCGCGAGCTGGAGAAGCGTCGCGCCGATCGGCGCGAGAATTGCAGCAACCAACGCCACGACGAGCAAGATAACACCAGCCTTCCCCTTCCGATCACCACCAAAACCATGAAGTCGCGAGCGCAGAAAAATATCCGAGAGAATCGCCACGAAACCGACCAACACCACCGCGACTGTCGCGACCAGCATGTCGCGGTTGCCGATATGCGAGAGTTCGTGAGCGATGACGCCTTCCAGTTCGGTTTTATTGAGAAGTTGCAGAAGCCCGGTCGTCACCGCCACCACCGCGTGCTTCTCATCGCGACCGGTGGCAAAAGCATTCGGCGCTGGATCATTAATCACATAAATTTTAGGCATCAGTAATCCCGCCGTGATCGAGAGATTCTCGACCATCGTGTAGAGATCGAAAAATTCGGAGCGCGAAGCGGGGCGAGCGCCAGCGAGTTTGACCACAATTTTATCCGAATACCAGTAACTGAAAAAATTCATTAGCACCGCAAAAATTACCGCGATATAAAGAATCGACGGATTCCCCCACACTTGGCTAAACAACCGACCAAGCCCGATCACTACAATTAAAAACACAATCATTAAAGCCCATGTTTTTCGCACATTACTCGCCTGATGAGTGTAAAGAGTCATGCTTACAGTCTAGCTAACTTGCGCTCCCTCCGCCACCTCCCCCACCACCGCCGGCGCCTCCGCCACCTCCCGATGCTCCACCACCAGAGGCACCAAAAGCCGAAGTAAAACTGGAAGAGAACGAGGCCGAAAACATTGACGCCGAGAAATTACCTAAACTACTAGAACTGAACCCACCCGAAAAACCTGTTCCACCACTACCGTACCAAGTGGGCATTGGCACATTAATACCTCGGAAAGCTTCCCCCCATTTTTTCTCAACCCCCAAGACGATGGCGTAAGGCAAGTATTTTTCAAACAGATCTGGCGTAAGATTTTGCAAGCGATATTTCTCCGCCGTCTCGAGATAAAGTTTGAAACCAAGCCATTCTTCTTTCAAAATTTGTCCGGCTTTAGAAAGTCGCGCTTCATATCTGACAAAACTGGCTAACACGGCCACGCAAAGAATGATCGTGGCAAAAAGAAAATAAAACTGGAAATCAAGATATGGTCCGACGAAGAAAGCGAGAAAAATTAAACCAAAAATAGTTAAAATAATTGTGAGTTTAAGTTTTGATTCTTTATTTACTCCCACTTCGTAAGCGCCGGTATCGAGCTCCGTTTCTTTATATAATTTTGTCTTGAGGGCAATTAATTGAAGAGAGAAACTGCGCTTTTTCTCATTGCCAGACTGATGCAATTCTTTGGTGGAGAACCTCTCACCACCAGAAAATAACAAACCTAAAAATTCTTTTTCATAGTCTTCAAGCGCCGGATCATCAAATGATTTTAGTTTCAGTACAAGATAATCGCGCCGACCAAAATTAAACCATCTAGTCTTTTCTTCCTCAATTTTCACATACCCCCGCACGGCGAGATCAATGATGGTCGCTGACCAGGCTTTGTCGGTAATCTTTTCTTTAATAATCACCTCCACCATCGCCGACTTAAGTTTCTCCGGCGGTTCATATTGCGCCACGATCGTGCCTCGTCCTTGATTAAACTTTTCGTGCTTGAGCCAGAAAACCAAGCCATAAATAAAACTGCCCAGAGCGATCAGGAGAGCTAGAAAGTAAGCCCAATTAATTTTCAGCCAATCAAGCCAATAAGATTGTTCACTCACCAAACCCTTCGGCCAACCGGCGGCGATCGTCAATTTTTCCCGCGGACCTAAATTGCTAGCGGTAAAAAGAAAGGTTTGATTATCAACCGCCTGCCCGACAGCCTGAACACTGGAAGCATAAGCCGTCGCTTTAAAATAATCAGTGGCTAGAGAAAATTGATTCGGCGGAAGAGTAACGCGCGCTTCGACTTGATTAATCGGCACTTGATAATCAGTAAAAAGATTCCAATAAAGTTCGTCGTGATCGCGATAAAAAGACAGCCCGCCGTGCACTTGATATTTGATTATCCATTCGTGCGTGGTATCGGCGAGATTGTAGTACCACTCAATATGTTCGGTGCCACCCGAACGATAGCGCGTGTACTTGCCCCAACTATTGGGATCGAGTTTGTCTAAATGTTTGGCACTAAATTGCAACGGCGCGCTGGTCGCACCATCAATGACTTGAACATCAGTAATTGAACCAACCAAGCGAAGCGGAATGTCGCGAGTGGCGGCGTGAAAACTGCCTCGATAATCGAAAGTCTGTCGTTCCGTGACATCGAAAGTCGAGTCTTGGTTAACTCGAATGTCGAAATTTATCGCTTGATAAGAATAAGATTTAACCTGGGCGAAAAGGAGCCCGGGGAAAATTAGTAATACAATAAAGAGAAATTTCCGCACATTCCTAAAAGCTATCACCTAATAATTAGAAGCCAACCTTGACCGGCTCGCGCTCCGCGCTCGCCCCATCGAGATCGAAATATTCGGCGGGTTTGAAACCAAACATGTTGCCGATAATGTTGGACGGGAAAGTTTGCAACGCGGTGGTGAAGTCGCGGACATTGCCGTTGTAGAAACGGCGCGCGGCTTGAATTTTATTCTCGGTGTCGGCTAATTCCTGCTGGAGCGACAAGAAATTCTGATTGGCTTTCAAATCCGGATAAGCTTCGGCGACAGCAAAAACTGACTTCAAAGCGCCGGCCAAGAAATTCTCGGCCTTGGCCACTTCCGCCGGATTGCCACTCTGCTGGGCGGTGATCGCCTGCGTCCGCGCCTCGGTCACCTTATCAAATGTCCCCTGCTCATGCGCGGCGTAACCCTTCACGGTTTCGATCAAATTTGGAATCAAATCAAAACGGCGTTTGAGTTGGACATCAATATCCGCCCACGCTTCCTTGGTCTGATTCGCCAACCGCACGAAACGATTATAGGCGGCGATGAGCCACAGAACGATAACGGCGACAACTGCGATAATTATGTAAGTCATGGTGATTAAATTATTTATTAATTAATAAACTTGATCATGCGTACCTACATCAGTATAAAATACCACATTGCCTTCAAGAAACATAAATGTCACTCGATACGAATAGTCTATCTCATACACCCACTCGTCTTTTCTTTCACCGTGCAATTTATGTGTTCCTAACCTCGGATCGAATGGGTTGTTAATAAAAACCTCTTCTCGTCTGGCCATTTTATGTTTAATTTCATCCGGTAATTTTTTGAAATGGCGCCGAAATAAATTACCAGTCTCAATTTCTAACATTTTACATCAAATCAGCTACTGACTTAATTTTTACAGTTTTACCCGCTCGATATTCTCTCAAGCTCTGTTCAACACGCCGATCAAGCTTCTTCGCCGATTTACCCTGTAAATAAATTACCGGTATCATTCGTTTGATCTTCACTTCTTGACCCCAAAAAGAATCGTAGACTTTGGCTTTCTTTTGAAGCTCACGATATTCAATTTTGTCTAAAGTTACTGTAGGCATAATCTTATCCTATCACACTTGGGTCTGTTTGAACAAGCGGAAAGCGAGACCGCCGATGACACCAACGGCGAGAGCCCCCACGCCAATAATCAAATAAAGTGGCTGTTCGTAGAAAGGGATACTGGGTGCAGGTGATGGAATAGATGAAGGTGTACTAGTCCCAGTTGAAGCGGTCGGCAGATGAGCCAAGGCGCCGGCAATAATTAAACGCTTCGCGCCGTGATCATAAATCGTTATTCGTAAATAACGAAAAGTGACCGCCGAATAATTGATCGTATTCTTCTCCACCACTGATTCCAACTTTATCCAAGTCTGATTATCGTCACCGCCTTCGATCTGAACTTCGCGATTAAAATTATTACTGCTGGTGGTTAAGGTTAAACTAGAATGCTGAATCCCAGTCCGCCCGAGATCGGCGACAATTACTGTTAACTCATTTCCCTCATAACTCTGACTAATCAATCGCACCGGTATGTCGACCAGCTTATTGCTAGCGACCGAATCAGCCGACACCCCTAGCGAACCAAGAGTCATTGCCAAAAATACGCCGACCAAACCAGACTTGAAAGTAATAATGTTCATTCAATCAATAAACCGAAAGGTGGAGAGGATTTTATCAATGATCCAAAAATTATTTTTATCACCATATATTGTCACGTGCAAAACACCCTGATCACTCGTACCTAAAGTAATAAGGTAGGAAATGGACGTATTACTCACTCTTTTCAAAGATTGATGCCCATCAATAGTTAAAGGTGAGTAAACCTCTGCTGGAAAAGAATTTTCTCCCTCTATTTCTTTATCAAATTCCATAAGTTGGGCTAAGGAGTAATTCTTGGAAATTGCCATTTCAATCTTATTTTCACCAATTCCAAAACGAACCCTATCGAATTGATCTTCAGAAAAATTAAATAATTGGAATGTCCCACCGAGGGATAGAAAATTGTCGCCTATTCTCCAATCAGGATACTTAAACTCAAACCCGTATTCATCATTCCGATAAGTTTTCCAATCAGTGGGGTCGAGACTTGTTTTAATTAAGGTCGCGGTTGTTGGTGGTGGTTCAATGTTTGTATCCACAACTGGCAGTGGTTCAACTGGTAACAACTTGGAAGTCGGACTTCCAAGTTGGTTTTGCCATACCCAAAAGCCGAGCGCAACAGCAGCGAGAATTAAAATGGTGCCAATCAAATACCGCGCGCGAGGTGGTCTCGACGGCGATGGCGGTAAATTCTGGGAGGCGTTGCTTCCCGCAATTAGCGGTGGTTCGCTTGGCGGTGGTGGCAGAGAATTAAATTGTTGATTTTGATTATCCATAATTTTGTTTTAATTGTTCCCAATAATTAGTCACAAAAATAATCGGAATGTTTAAGACCGCGTCGCAAACTAGCGATAAATCTCCAATTATAGATTTTAGTTTTGCGAAAAGCTTTAACAATCTCTCCGCGGTTCTTAACACTCGGTACAGCAAACATAGCAACATCTTATCATATCCAATACGCAAAACCAATCAAACCAAAAGGTGAGTCCTTGCCACTGGCAAGGACTCACCTTAACATTTCCTAATCTACTTTAAACTTTTCGCCTGCCCGACGGCAAGGCGGGCTTTGAACTTTACACTTCCTAGTAATCCATCCCCCCCATACCACCCGGAGGCATACCACCCATTGGCTTATCGTCCTTTGGTTCATCGGCAATCGCCACTTCGGTGGTGAGCAAGATCGCCGCGGCTGACGCCGCGCGTTCGAGCCCCGTCCGCGTCACCTTGACCGGATCAATGATGCCCGCCGTAAACATATCTTCCACAATTTTATCAGCATTGGCATCATAACCCTGATGTCCCTTCCCCTGCTCGACACGATCCACGATCACCGAACCGTCGTCCTTCCCGGCATTGATCGCAATTTGTTTGAGCGGAGCGTGAAGCGCCTTCAAAAGAATTTGCACCCCAACGGCAAACTCGTGCGCGATATCCGACGACGGTGATTTAATTTCTTTCTTCGCCACCAAGGCGCCCGCGCGAATCAGCGCCACGCCACCGCCCGCAACAATCCCTTCCTCAATCGCCGCTTTCGTCGCCTCCACCGCGTCCTCAATTTTCAACTTTTTATATTTCATCTCCGCTTCGGTCGCCGCGCCTACCTTGATCACCGCCACTCCGCCCGCGAGCTTGCCCAACCGTTCCTTCAACTTGTCTTTATCATATTGCGAATCCGCCGCTTCAATCTGCTTTTTAATTTGGGAAATCCGCGCGTCAATCTCCGACTTCTTGCCCTTGCCACTGACAATCGTCGTCTCATCTTTAGTCGAAATAATTTTGCGCGCCCGGCCGAGCATCGCTAATTCCACCGAGTCGAGTTTGACGCCGATCTCGTCGCTAATCACTTTGCCACCGGTTAAGATCGCAATATCTTCGAGCATCTCTTTCTTCCGATCGCCGAAACCGGGCGCCTTGATCGCTAGTGTGTTGAACACCCCGCGAATCTTGTTGACCACCAAAGTCGCCAGCGCCTCACCGTCAATATCTTCGGCAATAATCACCAATTCTTTTTTACCCGCTTGCGCCACCTTCTCCAACACCGGCAAAATATCTTTGACCGACGAAAGCTTTTTGTCGGCAATTAGAATCATCGGATCTTCATAATCAGCTTCCATTCGATCGGTATCAGTAATCATGTAAGGCGAGGCGTAACCTTTGTCAAATTGCATCCCTTCCACCAGTTCGGATTCAACGGTAAAAGATTGCGATTCTTCCACCGTTACCACGCCGTCCTTGCCAACCTTATCAATCGCGTCCGCAATAATGCCACCAAACTCGGCTGATTCCGCCGCGATCGTCGCCACTTGTTTCGTCTCGTTGATCCCCTTAATCGGCTTCGCCAAACCCCGAAGCGCCTTCACCACTTCCGCCGTCGCCGCTTCGATGCCCAAACGAATCCCCATGGCATTCACACCGAGCGTCGTCTTTTTGAAACCTTCCTCGATGAGCGCTTGCGTTAAGATAACCGCCGTGGTCGTTCCGTCACCGGCCGTGTCGTTGGTCTTCGACGCCACTTCCTTCACCAGTTCCGCGCCCATGTTTTCAATTTTATCTTTGAGCGAAATCTCTTTGGCAATCGTCACGCCGTCATTGGTAATCGTTGGCGCGCCGTAACCTTTATCAATCACCACATTGCGTCCCTTCGGACCGATCGTCACGCGCACCGCGTTCGCGACTTTATCAATTCCTGCTTTCAGCAATTGTCTGGCTGGTTCGTTGAAAATTATTTGTTTCGACATAAACTTTTAATCAATTACTGCTAAAATATTCGACTCGCTGATAATAAAATATTCTTTGTCTTTAATTTTAATCTCGTCGGGACCGTATTTGGAAAAAAGAATCTTCTGCCCTTTCTTCACCTTGAGCGGAATAATCTTGCCAGCGTCGGTCATTCGTCCCGCGCCAACCGCCACGATCACGCCTTGTTCGGGACGCTCTTTCGTCACCGTGTCGGGAATAATAATTCCAGACTTCGTCATCCCACTCTCGTTGACCGCCAATGGCTCCACCAAAACTCGATCACCTAACGGCCGAACTCCCACTTCGTTTGTCACCGGTTCACTCACCGCCCGCCGAACTATTTTCTCTTTCTTCTTTTTCTTCATAATTTTAGCCATATTTTTTAATTAGTAATTGATAATAAGCCATTATAGGGATATGTGGATAACCGTCAATATCTTGACTTGTCCAAATCAATATGCTAGCCTTAAAAAGAGAAATCTCGGACGCGCGTTCGAGCCCCAACCACGGGGAAAAGGTGGCTTAGAACCTTGAGATTGGGAGGAACAATGATGGTAAGATTTGAGTCTAACCCAGGAGTTGGTTTGATCAACGTTTTTATCAGGGACACATCATTCGGCCATATTGACGGAACTGGTTTCGGGATAAATGAACGTGGTCTTGCTATACGTGCCAGCCCTGACGAATTGCGACAAATCGCCGACAAAGTGGAAGAAGTCCAACGAGGATTTACTCCGATCACCTCTTCCGAGAATGGTGAGCTGCACTATTCGGAAAGACATTGATCGGATTCATTTCGTTATCACACAACACAGCCACCTCATTGCGGGTGGCTCTTTTTTATTTCAAATCTTTACACCATCTCTCGTCCGCCGAAGGCGGAAAAGTGAACTTTGACGAAAGTCCAAGAAATAAGGACGACGAGACCAGCCAGAACAAAACCGCCGAGGATGTCACCGGGAAAGTGGACGCCGGCGGCGACCCGCGCCAAACTAATTATAATTGCCGACACTGAAACCAAAGTGGCTAAACGAGGGTGGAAAGGATAAAGGGCGAAAGCGAGCGCGAAAAAAAGCGTCGCGTGACCGGAGGGGAAGGCCGACCCGTCGGCCGAGAAAAGTGGTCGCACCGAGGTCAGCGCCGTTGCCGGGCGGGGCCAAGCCAACCAAACTTTCAACCCCTGCGCGATGAGCCAGGCGATAATCGGCGCGGAAATTATAAAAACAGCGCGGCGGGGAATTCGATCGCGCGCGGAGCGCGCTAAAACAATCGTTAGGGTTAAAATTAAAACAACTAATGGCAACCACCAAGTGGCGCAAAAAATAATTATTTGATCGAAGCTAGCCGACTGATGAGCTAAACCATAAATGACATTAAATAAATTAGTGTTCATATTATATTCCCACTTGCGACAAAAGAGTTTTAATTGTCTTCAAGGCAATCGTGATGTCGAGCCACAAACTGCGATTCTTAATGTAATACAAGTCGTAAGATAACTTCTCCCGCGTAACTTCGGTCGATAATTTAAAGTGAGAATGGCGCGCGTAAATCTGCGCCCAACCGGAAAGTCCGGGAGTGATTAAATGGCGCGCTTGATAATACGGAATCTGCTTACTATATACCTCCACATATTCCGGCCGTTCCGGTCGCGGACCAATCAATGATTGTTGACCGATTATCACGCTCCAGAGTTGGGGTAATTCATCCAGGCGGGTTTTCCGTAAAATTCGGCCGACGAGCGTCACTTGGCGAAGCGTGAGATCCGGTTCGGAATTATTCATACTGCTAAATTTAGTGATTCGAAAAATGCGACCGCCTTGTCCAACGCGCTCTTCGCGATAGAAGATTGGCCCGCGATCATTGAGGAAAATTGCCAAAGCAATAATCGGATAAAATGGCAATGAAATAATAGCCAAAACCAAACTAATGACGAAATCCATCAAACGCTTGAAGAGCCGATAAGTTAGCCCGGACTCGTGTTCAATATGTTCGAGAAACCATTGTTCGCTAATGACCGTCAATGGAATCCGACCAAAAACTTCTTCGTAGAGCCGGTGGGCGCTCATCACTTCGACGCCAGAGACCATCAAGCGATAGCACGCCGACGATTCGATCGCCGTCCGCCGATCATAGAAATTAAGAACTAGGGTCGAGACTCCGCCGGGTTCAAGCCGCGCCAACGGACCATCGTAGTTAACCGCCTCGATTTGATACTTCAGATTGTTTTCCAGCTCCTGTTTCAACTCGTCAACCTCCGGTCCTTGGCAATGGAAAAGATATTTCTCAATTCGGTCGCGGCGGAGATATCGGCTTCCATACCGTCGCCAGATAAAAACTAATCCCAGTGACAACAAGAGATCGAAAAATAAAGTGATCTTGGGTGTAATACTAAAAAATGGCACATAGTAGAAAAAGATAATGGCAAGCAAACTGCCGGCTAATTGCGCGTTGATGACGGTCTCTGCCAGACGGCTATCGAATGCCGAGGACTGCCGACCATAGAGATCGGCGATGAAAAAAATCACCACCCAAATTAGCCACACGATGCTAAACGGATAAAGGTGATCGAGAAAAATTGACCACGACGGCAAGGTCCAATAACGCAGAAGCAAAGTCAACCACAGGGCTAAAATGTAGCTAACGAAATCACCGAAGAAAAGAAGGGAAGCTTGTCGTGTACCGTGCCGCCGAATCATAATTTATTGAACCCCAGCTTACTACAAAAAAACGATTTATGCTATAGTCGGCGCATGTCCAAGCCGAAACTTCTGATCGTCATCACGAAGGGAAATTGGGGTGGCGCCCAGCGTTATGTCTACGATCTAGCGACTAATTTACCAAAGCGCGAGTTCGAGGTGACAGTCGCGGTGGGTGAAGGCGTAATTCTCCCAACCCGGCTGACTGAAGCTGGAATAAAAACCATTTCTCTCCCCCGCCTCGGGCGCGATGTGCGCGTAGGTAATGATTGGAAATCTTTTTTCGCTCTATTAAAATTATTTCGGAGTGAAAAACCGAATATCATTCACTTAAACAGCTCCAAGGTGGGAATACTCGGATCACTCGCCGCCCGGATTTACAACCTAACAGCTAGAAAAGTCCCGACGCTTCGGTCGGGACCCCGACCCCAGCAGGGCGTCGGGGCTACCATTATCTTCACCGCCCACGGTTGGGCCTTCAACGAAAAGCGCTCTCACCTCGCGCGCGCGATTATTGCCCTCCTTCACTGGCTAACGATCTTGCTCGCTCACCAAACGATCGTGGTCGCCGACGCCACGTGTCGGCAAATGCGCCACTTTCCCTTTACTCGTCGGCGAATGACGGTCATCCGAAATGGTCTAGCGGAAATTAATTTCCTTGACCGGCCCAGCGCGCGCGTTGCCCTACTCGGCGAGCAAGCAATAACCCGCGGTCACAGTTGGTGGCTCGGCACGATTTCGGAATTACATAAAAATAAAGGCCTCGAATATCTCATCCGCGCCATCGCCATGTCAAGGACGGTCCTTGGCAGTAGCCAAAGACCGTCCTTAGATTCCCTAACCGTGGTAATTATCGGTGAAGGGGAAGAACGGAAAAATTTGGAAAATTTAATTAAAGAATTAAAATTAGAAAACACGGTTTTTCTTCTCGGTCGGCGAGAGAACGCCGCTCAATATCTCAAAGCCTTCGACATTTTCACGCTCACCTCCATCACCGAGGCCTTCCCTTACACGATTCTGGAAGCCGGCGCGGCGGGCTTGCCGGTCGTTGCCTCCGGCGTCGGCGGGATTCCGGAAATTATTAAAAGTATGGAATCCGGTATTCTCGTCAAACCCCGCCGTCCGAGTGAAATCGCTAAGGCGCTGGAATTCCTCCTCGCCCATCCCGCTAAAACCGCCCAATTCGGTCAAGTTCTCCAACAACGAGTGACCAAAGAGTTCTCCACAACCCGCATGGTCAAGCAAACTATGCTTGTGTATAATGAAACCTAATGCATTTCCTACAAGCTAAAAAGCTAACGAAGCTACAAGCTGGCTTCACCCTCATCGAGCTCCTCGTCGTCATCGCCATCATCGGCCTCTTGTCGAGTATTGTGTTGGCGTCACTAAGCACAGCCCGCGCCAAAGCCGCCGATGCGGCGATTCAATCTAACTTAGTCGGTGTCCGCTCTAGCGCCGAACTTCGATATAGTGAAAAGGGTTGTTATACTGGTACTAATGATTGTTCCACGATAACAACGTATAGAAATTCCTGTTTACCAAATTTTTCATCAGGCGACGGTAGTATATTCGGTCAAGCAAATATCTCGGCACAAATTACCGCCGCTCAACTTGCTGGTGGTGATTTAACTGTTTGCGCCATAACTAATGAGGGTACAGCATGGGCAGTGGCAGTTGTATTTAAAACTGACACCTCAAAAGCTTGGTGTGTGGACAGCGCTGGAACTTCAAAGCAAATCAATAATAATATTCCTGATCCTACTCCTTATACTCAGTCTAGGTTAAACAATGATGTGATTGGAACAGTTTGTGGCACATAAATGGCATCCGGGCGTCACCGACAAGGACCGTCCTTCCGAATCAGAAAACTAATTTCCTAAAAGTTTACCCGACGATAAGGCGTGGCCTCTGGCAAGGACCGTCCTTCCGAATCAGAATCTAGCCTCCGGCAAGGACTCACCTTCTGATTTAGAAAACCCAGTAAACGCTGGGTTTTTTCTTGTCACTCAACTGTCAAGGTGAGTCCTTGACAGTAATTGGCCTCCGACAAGGACCGTCCTTCCGAATCAGAAAACTAATTCCCTAAAAGTTTACCCGACGATGAGGCGGGCTAGAAGCTAAAACCTAAAAGCTCCTTAAACTCCGCCCAAGAATTCGTTGTGGATGTCGTCGCGGTTTTTAATGTTTTTAATTTTGATTTTTCCCCTTATCTTACTTAATTCACGATCGTGAGTTTTGTAAGACATAATTTTTAAACCTATCCCCCGTCTTCTAC
>JAGVGK010000004.1 GCA_020057185.1 Minisyncoccota bacterium
AACGACCACCAACTCGACTTCGACGAATTTCTATTCGTCGTCGCTCGTTGCAGGCAACGCCACAACGACGAATCAAGCCATCACTGGTCTCGCTGTCGCCGCCGGCACTTTCCTGGCCGTTGATGCTACCGGTCGCGTGATTGCCACGACCACCCCCAATGGTTCCAACTGGACGGACGGCGGACTTTACCTCTCGCCACTCACCGCGACTGACGGGATTCTGATTAACTCCTCAACTTCTACCATCACGAATCTGACCATGATTAATTCAACCACTACTAACGCCACCTCCACCAATTTGTATGTGTCGGGGAATATGAATCTCAATTCTGGTTTGAGTTACAACATTGACGGTACCAGTGTTTTAAATGCGACCACCCTCGGATCATTAGTTGTTAATTCCTCTCTCACTTCCGTCGGCACGCTCACTGGTTTGACGGTCTCTGGCCTCTCGACGCTCACCGGCGGTCTCTTGATCAACAACGCGACCTCGACGATCACCAACTTGACGATGATTAACTCAACGACCACCAACGCGACCACCACCACTTTGTATGTTTCCGGTCTCTCGACTCTCACCGGCGGTCTCTTAATCAACAATGCAACCTCGACCATCACCAACTTGACGATGGTGAACAGTACGACCACTAACGCCACCAGCACCAACCTCTATCTCTCTGGCGCGCTCGTCGTCAATTCCACCACCGCCACTTCCTCGTTTTCCACTGGCGGTCTCACCATCGGCACCTCCCAATTTGTCGTCCAACAAACCTCCGGCTTCGTCGGCATCGGCACCACGACGCCATCCGACAAACTCACTCTCTACAACGGCTCCTTCCGCCAAGCGCCGGGGAATCCGACTTTGGCTGGTAGCGTCAGTATTGGCAGTGTGCCAGCTTCGATCGTCGTTGCCGGCCGCTACTCCTATGTCATTGACTCCGGTTCTGATGATTTGAAAATTATTGATGTTTCTTTTTCAGCCAAACCTGTCGTCGTTAGTTCCTTGGCTCTTGGCAGTAACCCGACCGATATCACTGTCTCCGGTCGCTATGGCTATATCACTGACAGCGGTTCTGATGATTTGAAAATTATCGATCTAACTAACTCAGGTATTCCGAGTCAGTTAAGTTCATTAGCAATCAGTTCTGACCCAACAGTCGTTGTTGTCTCCGGCCACTATGCCTATGTCAGTTTTAGTTCTGGCTTGGAGGTCATTGATATTTCTAATCCTAGTAATCCTGTCATTGTCAGTAGTTTTACAACCAGTTTGAGAGATATTGCTGTCGCCGGTCGCTATGCCTATATTGTTTCTGGCACCACCTTGAGTGTTATTGACATTTCCAATCCGGCTTCATTGCTGGCGGTTGGCACTTATTCGATTGGTTCTACTTGTGGTAGCGGTTCTTGTGTAACGAGATCCGTTTCCGTTTCTGGTCGCTATGCTTATGTTGTTAGTGATAATGATAGTTGTTTTCCTCTTTCTTGTCAGTCGTCGGGGGCATTGGACATAATAGATATTGCTACTTCTACGACTCCCGTGCTAGCCAGTCGGTTAACTTACTTTGCTTTAAGTCGAGGGGTAGCCGTCGCCGGTCGCTATGTTTATATGTTGAATAGTCCTAGTTTTAAGGTTGTTGATGTCGCTTCTTCCACCGCGCCATCAGTGGTTGGCACTTTAACGATTGGTTCTGCTCCTTCATCAATTTTTATCGCCGGTCGTTACGCTTATGTCGTTGATTTCGGGTCCGACGATCTCAAAATTATTGATTTGTCGGGGATTGAAGTAACTTCCGGCATCATCCACTCGCTCGAAGCCGGCACGCTTCAAGTCCGCCAAGATTCGGCTTTTGATCAAAATCTTTCCATCCGCGGGGGATTAAACATTGGTACTGGCGGGCTTTATTCCTCTGGTCCATTATCCATCTCCCTCGCTTCGACCACGCAAACCAACCCCACCTCCGCCTATTTCCAAGGCAATGTCGGTCTCGGCACCACGACCCCGACGAGAACCTTCGATGTCGTCGGTAACTGGGGAGGCAATGCTTTCGTCGATGCTGGAGCTTACACTGCCAGTCAAACGGTCACGGTTTCCACTAAAGCTCTGGCCTATCATTTAACTAATAATACTGGCGCGGGAAGTGAAGGTGGCGCCCTCACTATTATTTACAACATTACTGGTCTCACCAACACCGAAGGCGCCTTTGCCTATATTTATACTTTTGCTCAAAAAGGGGCATCTGGTGATGTTTATGACAGTTCAGTGGTAAAGATCCAGATTAACGGTACTCAAGTTAGTACCGTTCAAACCGCGACCGGCGCTGCCGCCAATGGCCCAATCTACGAATCCTACATCACCGCTTATTCTAATGGCACTTGGAATATATTCGGGACTCCAGCCACGACCACGGCCGACTTGGCGGAGTGGATTGAAGCCGAAGATGAGAAGCCGGTGGCGGGTGAGTTAGTCAGTTTTAGTTCCGAACCAGTCAAAGCGCGACGCACGACGATAGCTTATGATCCAAATTTAATGGGCATCGTTTCCACCGCGCCTCACACGGTAATGGGTCCCGAGACGCCCACTTCCATCCAATTATCTCTCGCCGGTCGTGTGCCGGTGAAGGTGTCGAGCGAGAATGGACCAATTAGTATCGGCGATTATCTGACGAGCTCGTCGCTTCCCGGTGTTGCCATGAAAGCGACTCGCGCCGGGCGCGTGGTCGGCCGAGTGCTAGAATCATTCGAGGGCAATGAGATCGGTCAAATCCTAATTTTGGTCGAAACCGCCGATTGGTCTGGACCAAACCTCGCCGAAGTTCTCGCGGGGATGGCTTCGACTACCGCGTCACTTGATGCCCGTGTCACAGCGTTAGAGAATGCGCCACAACAAATGGTTACCACGACACCACCAATTGACCAGTCGATTCTCGAATCGCTAACTGCTTCATCGAGTTTTTTTAGCAGTCTTTCCACTCGCTTGACCGGTTGGTTCGCGGAGGTGGGTAATGGGATTGGTGATTTGTTTGCCAACACTTTCCGCGCCCAGGAGAAAATTTGCATTGGCGCCACTTGCATCAATGAAGAAATGCTTAAGTCGTTGCTCGAACATAATAATATTAATATTGAATCGCCGGTGATCGAAGAAATAGCCCCACCTACTGATGAGATAAGTACCTCAACGGAAGAGATAGCAACGACAACTTCGCCGGTGATTGAAGAAGTGCGAATAATTGAAGAGGACGCCCCACCTGCAACGGAAGAAATTGCCACTCCGCCTCCGGCGGAAGAAGTCGTTGAACCGGCGGTAGAACCCCTTACGCAAGGTTCGACCTTGCGGGAAGTTATTGATAGTCAAGCCACTCCGTAACGCTTTTTTTGAAGTCGCTTGGCGCTGTGCAATCGTAGTACTCCTCAAGCGCGCTCGTGTGGAGAATGCGGCGCTCGGTTCGGTCCTCCCCCTTTCTACTGTAGTCAAGGAAACTAGAATACAAATAATTTTCAAGCCACTTTTCCGCTCGTGAGTGATTAGTAATACCAGTTTCTTTCCATTTAGGTTCAATAAGTTTTACTGGATTAAGATGGATGTAGGAAAGCAGATGTTTAAGATAACGATCGTCATCGATGTGCTTTGCTCGATATTTCCCTTGGAAAAGCGCGCCGATGCGTTCGTGTCGGGTGTTAAAATACATCGTGAAAGCCGTGAGGAGTTTTTGCATGAAGTGGCTGATACTATTCTCGGTCTTCTCGCGCACGAGCAAATGAAAATGGTTTGGCATTAGACAGTAGGCGCACAAATCTACTAATGTTTCATCGCGATCATTTGTGAATAATTCTCGCAAGGTTCGACCTTGCGTAAGGTCATCAATACGAACTGGTTTAGTGCTGTTGCAAAGATAAAGAAGAACAAGGAACCGGTCGTAGTCGCTTTCCTGCATAAAAATTTTTCTTTTTTCGGTTCCGCGATTGTAGAGATGGTAAAGTTCTCCTGGCGCAAGTTTGATATTTCGAGACATACTTTCTATTGTATCATAATTAACGCAAGGTCGAACCTTGCGGTCAATACAACAGAAGATTTACTTCCCGTCAACCCACCCGAATCAACCGAGGTTCCTAGCCCTGAACCAGCGCCTGTCCTAGAGATTGTCCCATAGATTTGTTTTATTTAATCTGTCCTATATTGCTTTTTTAACCCCTGTCTGCTAGGTGTAGAAGTAGTTACCCCGCCCAAGGTGGACAAGTTTGCTCTTTAACTGATCGGTTCTTTCAAGTCTAGGTGCTTTTTATTAACCTACTTCGAAAAACCATCAGTGTTATCTCTCTATAAGAAATTATTTCTCGTTAGTGCATTGTGTCTCGGGCTCATTCTTATGGCTCGAGCTACTTCCGTGCGTGCCGAGACAATTCAAGTGGAGGGATACGCGATCAGTGGTGAATTTACTGGATCGGTCAAGGAAACAGAAGAACAGATTTTTACCACTTCGCCGGCGTTGCCGACGAATCCAGGCGAAAACACTTTTGTTACTCCGCCTGCTGGCGGAACTGTCCCAACATCGGACCAACCGATCTCGCCGGAGACAACCTTCCAGACACTGACATCGCCAACGGGGGAAGAGAACCCATCTGCTGAGGGGACATTCACCACTAGCTCACAGCCAAATGGCGGTGGTGACGGGAATAATGGTGGCGGAGGCGGAGGTGGAGGGCACAGTGGTGGTAGTTCTCGTCGCCCAACCCCAGTGGTTTCAATTGCGCCAACTCCAGTGGCTGGCTATTGTCCGGTTTACCTGACCAAGTTTATTCGTCTTGGTCGGGCAAATGATCCGGCGGAAGTGTTGAAACTTCAGCGCTTCTTGCGAGATTCCGAGGGCTTCGCCAATGTGCCGTTGAGTGGGTTCTATGATCTCACTACTTATCGAGCGGTGATGGCTTTCCAAACTCGGTATGCCAAGGACATCTTGACGCCGTGGGGAATTGATTTTCCGACGGGGTATGTCTTTATCACCACCACGCTCGCGATCAACAATCTTCATTGTGAACGCGATCCCAAGACCACGCTTGATTTGCGATATATCTTCACTTCAGGTGGAATCGAAGAGGCGCCTTCGGCTAACCCGGCAATTCAAGTTGTCCCGGCCACGACCACTCCGTCTTTGCCAATTGACGAACTGGAAATGGGCGTGGCGACAAGCTCTAGCCGATTCTTCCTCGCTGCGCTCGGTGTCTTTAACTTTTTCAAACAAATTCCTTGCTGGTGGTGGATTTTGATACTTTTGATAATGGGGTTGACAATAATAATCAGACGCGATAGGAATAAGAGTGGATAGATAAGTAACTTGGCGTTGTAGCCGGGCGAAAATAGAAACAGTTCTTCACATAGAGAAAAGGAGAATCGAAAAATGATTCGGAATTTGAGTTGTTTGGTAATTGGTGGTGTGTGCGTGTTGTTGGTGGGCTGTGGCAATCCGTGGGTGATTCATCGGTCAGTGGCGGTGGCGGGAAATGTCGGGGTGAGTGGCAACACTCACATTCTTGGGGATTTGACTGTTGACGGGGACATTATTGGTGGTGGTTCAATCACTGTTACGGGCGATGGCGACTTCGGTGGCACGGTGACGGCTGAAGATGTTGTTGCCGACAATGATGTGACCGCTGGGGGTGATGTGACTGCGGGAGGAACGGTGACTGGGCAGGCCGTTGTTGATTTGCCCGACACACCACCACCTCCGCCACCGTGTGGTAACGGAGTTATGGAAGACGGTGAGGAATGCGATGGTCTCGACTTTGGTAATCAGACCTGCATTTATTATCGTTTTGCCGGAGGCATTCTCACTTGCGACGCTAATTGTCAGATTAACTTTGATCGCTGCACAGTTACGCCATCACCACCTCTCCCTCTGACGGTAACTCTTCTGTCACCCTTTGTCGGGTTAAGTCAAGAGAGCGCAAATCCGCCAGCCACTTGCACCACCCTCACTGTCGGTACTTTCAATGTTGAAGTGCAAGTCAACATCGAAGGGGGAGTAGCACCGTACACCGTTAGGTTCCGGAACTACTACGGCTCTAACGAGCAAGCCGACACAGAAGGAGATACTAGTTTCTTCTTCGACGCGTCGGTGCCGACGACCCAGTGCGTGAGTTCTCAAATACGGGTAACTGATGCTAATGGAGAAAAGAAAGATATCTTCTTTTACATTAGGGTAAGATAACCCGTCGAGAGGATTTAAGTATCCAACGCCCCCGATCCGCTGAACGGATTGGGGGCTTTCTATTTACCCCATAGGTGTAGATTCAAGAATATAATGCAACACCTGTTGCTCTGAAGAATACCTCAACTGGAGTTAATCCGCCATGCCGCTTGCGCGGACGCGTATTGATAAGAT
>JAGVGK010000016.1 GCA_020057185.1 Minisyncoccota bacterium
ATTAATAATGGATAGCTTCTGCGCCAGCGTAAATGTTTGATAGTTCATGACTCTTAGTTTAACACTAACTAGAAGTCCGAAATGTGCGTGGCCCTACTAACGCTTCAGCTTGGGTCATGGCTTATTTATAACTTATCGAAAGTTATCGGGAGGAAATTCCTCCCAGTATTTCCGGTTCAATTCACCTTCTTCGAAAATATTTTTGATATGCTGACTGATATTTTGCTTGGTTGTTTGGAATAGTTCCGCTAAAGCATTTTGCGTCAACCACGCCGTGTCACCATCAAAACGCACATCGATTTTCGTCTCGCCAGATTCATTTTTATAGATAACTATTTGTGATTGGGTGATTCGTTTTTTCATTTTGGCTGATTTTCAATATTACTTTTCTCGTTGTGTCTCGTGACAACCAAGAACTTAAAAGGTGTCCCACCATTTTGCTTGTTATTCCAGGATTGGGATTGATTTTTTCCATTTCATCAGCAAGCTCTTTGTTTTCCAAAATTTTTTTGAACGATTCGTCGTGGTTATTGTTTGTCATAAATTTCCTTAATGCCCGGGAGAGGAATTGCACCTCCACGCCTTACGGCACACGCACCTCAAGCGTGCTTGGCTACTAGTTACAACACCCGGGCTTATTTTCCAACTTCTCTTTCACTATACCTAACATCTTTTCAATTTTCAATCGGGCTTGACGCCGAACCTGTCTTGTAGTACCGTACAGCGCTGTTCTTGTTCTTTACCAAAAACCAAAATAATAGGAGAAAAGGCATGATTCAAATTGGTCTTCCCCGTATTGGGGTGTACACAAACCTCTTTGCTAGGTCTATCTTAAGTACTCTGAAAAAGCTCGGCGTTAATGATGTCGAATTTAAGATCGCTCCGCCCGCCACACGAAAAACAATCAATCGTGGTTCACAACTAATGGACGAGAACATGTGTCTGCCAGCCAAAATGGTGCTAGCCGACATCTTGGAATTAAACGAGCGTGGAGTTAAGACTATTCTTGAATGGGACAACTGTGGTGAATGTCGACAGAAAACATACTGCCTCGTTCATCAGAGCACTCTGCGCCAAATTGGAATTGAAGCCGAGATCATCGTCGTCCAACCCGGGAATATGGCGAAATGGCTTCTGAAGTTTGCTCCCCAGCTCTCGAAACGCAAACAACGGAGGATCGCTCGCGACCTCTTGAGAACTCTGTGGGCGTCTGATCTCAAACTCTTTGAGAAGCAAAAGAAGCCTCCAACGGACCAACCTAGAATTGGAATCTGTGGCGAGATCTACACCGTGCTTGAGCCGGCAGCTAATCTTGGCTTAATCGCACGACTCGAAGAACAAGGAGCGTTCGTGCATAACGCTCTCCCGATCAGTCAATTCATGTTCGAAGATCTGCTCAACGGCAGGAAACGACTGACATGGGCAGCTCGGTTCGCGTATCTGGAAATGTTTCCGGAAATTAGAGAGTGGTGCCTCAAGAGAATGAAGCGCCCCGATGTTGATCACCGCCTTTTCCGCCAGGCTGAAGTAGCCACCGAAAAGTATTTCCCGGAACACACCCTTGGCGGTCACGGGAAACAGAGTATCACTTGGGCCATCTATTACGCGTTGGCGGGTTATGATGGCGTGGTACATATTTTGCCCTTCCCGTGTATGCCAGAGGCGACAGTCACTGTCCTCTTGGACGAAGTCGCCAAAGATTACGGGATTCCCATCAATCATTTGGTCTTCGACCAACAGTTCGGTGAACAGAATTTGATCACTCGCGCTGAAGCGTTGGTCAACCTGCTTCGCTTTAGGAAAGATGGTTTGGCCAAGATTCTCGCGACGAGATGTCCCGGCTACTGGTTGGGACTTGATGTCGGGAGTACCTCGACCAAGGCCGTTCTCCTGAATGGCGAGACACTCGAAATTGTTGATTACGAGTATCAGTTCACTAATCGTGAACCGATCAGCGCGATTAAACGAGTGGTCAGCGAGATCATCAGTCGGCACCCCGATAAGAAAATTGTGGGTGGCGCGACAACCGGCTCTGGTCGCCGACTCGCCAAAGCGTTACTTGACGCGCCGCTGGCGGTTGATGAAATCAGTTGTCAGGTGATGGGTTGTATGCTCATCGATCCGTCGGTTCGGACAATTATGGAAATCGGTGGACAGGACAGCAAAGTTGTTACTTTGGATCAATTCGGCGTGCCGTCTTGGTTCAATATGAACAGCATCTGTTCGGCTGGCACCGGTGGCTTCTTGTCCTCGGCCGCCCGAGAATTCGGGATTCCCATTGAAAAACTTGGCGCTTGCGCGCGGTCGGCAGAGTGCGCTGTCGTAATTACCGGCCGATGTGGTGTCTTTGCTGAATCGGATATTGTTTCGAAACAACAAGCCGGATATCCCGTTAGTTCAATCGTCCGAGGAATGTGTCAGGCCTTGGTCCAAAACTATTTAAGCAATGTCTGTCGGTCAAAGAAACTCGAAGGTCCAATTATGTTTACTGGCGCGGTCGCGCTCAACGAGGGCGTCGTCGATGCCTTCTCAGAAATAATCGGGGAAGAAGTTAGGGTGCATCCGCACCAACGAATTTCTGGCGCGCTCGGGGCGGCCTTCATGGCGCTAACGCGACAAGCCGTCGGGGGCTTCGAGAGTTGTCGGTCGGAAACCCAATTCGGGTCCCACACCTTCAACTGCCACGATTGTTCGAACGAGTGTGAAATTTCTCTCGTCCACCGCGACAATTGTGTGGTGTGCGCGTTAGGAAGTCGCTGTGGAAAATATGAGAAATTGGCTGGTGAAAATCTTGACGCGGTCAAGATAAAAATCAGCCAAAGTTAGTTCCTTCTGTTTTTGGTTTTTGAGGCCCCTGCTTTAGCGGGGGCCTTTTCTTTCTTTATTTATTTTTCCGACAAAGGTTCAACGGCGGCCTCGGGCGTCACGGGAATCACGGACGCGAGATCCACGACCATGGATTGCTTAGTTTTGCGACGAATGTCGCGGGCGGATTTGTGACGAATATAAAATAGTTTGGCGCGACGAACTTTGGCGCGACGAACGAGCTCGATGCGATCAATATTGGGCGAATAGAGTGGAAAAGTTTTCTCGGTCCCGACGCCACTGGCAATTCGGCGGACAGTGAAAGTCGCCCCGGCTTCACCACCGTGACGACGAGCAATCACCAAGCCCTCGAAAGATTGCAGGCGGGTTTTATCACCCTCGACAATCTTCTGCCACACCCGCACGGTGTGGCCAGCGCGGAAATCGAGCGCGCGTCGCGCCGGAATATCCACTGGCGAGAAGGTTTGAGAATCATTTGACATAAACTGTACCCTAGCACGCCGAACGAAGGGAATCAAGAGTTTGACTAAAATCTTCCGGCAGAGGCGCGACGAAACTAATTTTCTCGCCGTTAATTAGAGGCAGAGTCAGGGAATAAGCGTGAAGCGCGGTGCGGGAAATAGTGGGAACGGCTAATCCCTTCGGGGCATAGAGTGTGTCGCCGAGAATTGGATGTTGAATTGCCTTGAGGTGCGCGCGGAGCTGGTGCGTGCGACCAGTCTCCGGTTTGAGTTCTAAATAAGTATGTTTGGCAAATCGTTCGAGCGCATGGAAATTCGTTATCGCTGGACGCAACTCGCCATGGGCTTTTTTACTCGCCACACGCCGACGCGGATCTTGTCGACTTCGCCCAATCGGCAAATTAATCACGCCGTCGTCTGGCTTCACCACCCCACTCACAATCGCCCGATAAACTTTCGCCACCGTCCGCTCGCGGAAAGCGCGCGTGAACCACTCAAACGCTTCGCTTGTCTTCCCCACCGCCAGCACGCCACTCGTCTCCCGATCCAGCCGATGAAGAATCCCCGCTCGCGGAATCAGCGTGCCATCTTGAAGTCGCTCGGGCAGACCAATCGTCGCGAGTAGCGGATAATGAGCGATTAGCCAATCCGTCACCGCGGGCGCATCTCCTCTTCCAGATGGATGGGTTAACCAGCCGGCTGGTTTATTGAGAATCAACAATTGCTCGTTGGTAAAAATAATTTTGGGTTCTAAAATTTCACTCATAAAATTTTATTTACCCAACCGACGCTCATGATTCTTCGCCTCATCCAAAATGGCGGTAAATTCTTTTTTAGTTAACTCTGGCCAAAAAGTGGGCGTGAAAGCGAGTTCGCTATAGACCGATTGCCAGGGCAAGAAATTGGATAGGCGTTGTGCCCCACCAGTGCGGATAATCAAATCCGGATCGGGCAAGCCCACCGTCCACAAACAGTTTTTAAATTCACTCTCACCGGCTTGGTTCAAATTATTCTTGTGCCGTTCCGCAAAAACTTTCACCGCCGCGAGAATCTCCGCGCGACCGCCATAG
>JAGVGK010000001.1 GCA_020057185.1 Minisyncoccota bacterium
CTTATCAATACGCGTCCGCGCAAGCGGCATGGCGGATTAACTCCAGTTGAGGTATTCTTCAGAGCAACAGGTGTTGCATTATATTCTTGAATCTACAAATAAGGGCTTCCAAAATTTGTTTAAGCATGAGAGGATGGTATCTATGTATGGAAACAAAGCAAAATCCTTAGTAAGAAAATTGAAACGAGAAGGCATTGTTGGTGCTGAAGGAGAAATAAGCTTCGACTTACTAGAGGTTGAAGTTGATATTTCTGATAAAAGTGCTGTTGGTAATTTGCTTCAAGAATGGTTAGGCGAATGGATGACTGTAAATGAAATTTATCACAGAAACAATGAAAACTCTCAAATGCCACCAGATTTTTATCTAGGAAGAAGTGAAGAAAAAGATTTGTTGGAGGTAAAAACTTTCGATCATATAAAAAGCCCAAATTTTGATGTAGCTAATTTTGATGCTTATGTTAGAGATCTTAGAGATAAAGCTTTTCGTCTAGACGCTGATTATTTAATAATGGGGTATACGTTAAATAATGGGGCAATTAAAATTGATAATATCTGGTTGAAAAAAGTTTGGGAAGTTACTTGTCCAAGTAATAAATACGCATTAAAAACACAAGAAAAACAAGGGAAAATATATAATATAAGACCTTATAATTTTAAATCAGAATCTAAAGGTTTTCGACCTTTTGAAAATAGACTAGGTTTTGTAAATGCAATTAAAGAAACATTAGCGAAGTATGGAAATAATGAGACAGAAGCGGACGAATGGTTTAAAGATGTAACAAAATCATATAAGAAATTTAGTGGATCATCTCTTTGAGAAGTCTAGAAGCAACTAATTCAATTGCCCCAACACTTACAGAATTACCAAGCAAGTCAAAAGCTTCGTTGTAATTTATAACACCGTTTAAGATATAATTTTCTGGAAAACCAAAAAGTCTTAAACCTTCTCTAATTTCTAATCTTCTTAGGCCTTTCTTATCTACGACGGCCAACCTAGTCACATCAGTTGCAACTAATGTGGGTGTAGTTTTTTCTGGATCTAAAATATGACTAATTTCAAAACTTAATTTGCCAGCGACAATGTTGTATCCTTCCTCGTAATCCTCCGGTGCTTTTTTGGGTCTTTCTTTTGTCATATAACCTTTTGACACCAAATCATCAAGCATCTTCTTTAGCTCTTGCATATATTTCTTATCATTGAACTTCTGATCAAAAAGAGTGGCTGATCTGTTATGGAAAGTTTTTATCTCATCCAAAGTGAGAGGCATTCCATCGGACCAGTCAAAATTTTTGCCTATAACCCAAGATTTTCTTCTTCTTTGTTTTAATATTTCTTCCAATAATTCTTTTTGTGCCGAGGTTGTCTTGCCTTTTAGTTCAATATCCCAACTGTGAATATTATTATCACCACCACGCTTATCTTTTATTTGTTTACCTTTCAAATCCTTAAGATCATAATGTGACAATAATTTTTTTGTGAATTCAGTATTGAGGTACTTATCCCCATCAACATTATCAATTAAAATATCTGCAAGTTTCGATGGTTTTTTAGGTAAATCTTCGAGACCCACTTTTTTATTCTTAGTACCGACTATATAAATACGTTTACGTCTCTGTGGTACACCATACAAACTGGCATCTAAAACTTTCCAAGAAATTTGATAATTCAGATTTTCTAAGTGGGCAAGTATAGTTTCAAGAGTTCTTCCTATTGGTTTTGTCGGATCAACACGATCGTGTGTTGTAAGTCCTTCAACATTTTCCAGTAAAAATCCATCTGGGGTTTTTTCTTTAAGAATACGTTCTATATCAAAAAAAAGCGTGCCTCTTGTGTCAAGAAATCCTCTTCGTGAACCAGCAGAACTGAAAGGTTGGCAAGGAAACCCAGCAAGTAAAATATCAAAGTTGGGAATATCGGATTCTTTGATAAGAGTTATGTCTCCATAAATTTTTTCATCATTAAAATTTTTCTTATACGCAGAAATAGCATGGGGTTTTATTTCTGAGGTAAAAACACATTCACCCTTAAGGTCGGTCTTTTTTAAGGCTTTTTCTAATCCAATTCTTGTTCCACCTAAACCAGCAAAAAGATCGATAAATTTAATTTTCTTTTCCGTTCCCATTAGTCGCAATTATATACTAAAACTATAAGTGGGTCCAGTTTTTTAACTCAGGGCGATATAAATAATCGTATATGGCAATAAATTTCTAGCCCTTAAGTGATTTGAGATAATCAGCCAGATCGTCGAGGGTGACGACATCTTGCGAGCGGGTGCGCATATCGCGGACGATGACGGTGCCATCGATTACTTCCTTCTGGCCGAGAATCATGGCGTAGGGGATGTTAGTTTTTTCGGCGATGCCGAGTTGAGTTGAGAGAGAATCTTTTGATAAAGAATGGGCGACAGGGATTCGGGCGTGGCGAAGAATTTCAATGACCGACAAGCTCCGCATTTTCGCCTCCGATCCTAGTTGGATAAAGAAAACTTTTGGCTTTTTAACGAGGCGAGGCAGGAGATTGGCCACCCCGGGGGTGGCCAAAACGCGGTCGGCGCCAATCGCGGCGCCGACCGCCGGCAGTGGTTTTTTCCCGCCCAGCGCGCGGGCGAGATAATCATAACGACCGCCACCGGCGAGAGCTAGCCCGGGTTCGGTGTCGGTTGCGGGGAGACTGACTTCAAAAACGGTGCGGGAATAATAGTCGAGTCCGCGAACTAGATTATTATTGATGGTGTAAGTGATTTTCATCGCTTCCAAGCATTCCAGCACTTCTTTGAAATGTTGTTTGCAAGGAACGCACAGGTAGCTGATGACACTCGGCGCTTCGGCTTTAATCGGTTGGCACTTCGGGTTTTTGCAATCGAGCAGACGCAGAGGATTATCTTTAAGCCGTTCGCGGCAATCGGCGCAAATGTCCTTGGCATGTTTGCGATAATAATTGACCAGTTCACGGCGCCAGATTGGCCGGCAATCGCGATCGCCGATGCTATTGATTTCGATTGCTAGATCGGGCAGTCCAGCTTCGGTTAAGATCGTGCTGACGAGACGGATGACGAGCGCATCGGTGATGCTCTTACCACTTCCCATTACCTCCAAGCCGAATTGACGAAATTCGCGATAGCGCCCCTTCTGCGGATTATCGTGACGGAAAAAGGGTCCGTGATAATAGAGCATGATGGGTTGGGGCTGACTTTGTAGCCCGTGTTCGAAATAGGCGCGCATGATCGGGACCGTGCCTTCGGGACGAAGTGCCAAGCGATCGCCACCCTTCGTCCGGAGGGCGTAAAGTTCTTTTTCAATGATGTCGGTGTGGGCGCCAATGCTGTGGTAAAAAAGACTTTCGCTTTCGAGAATCGGTGTCTCGATCGGCTGGAAACCGTAATAGATGGCGACTTCCGAAGCTTTTTCGAAAAATCCTTGGTAGCGATAATATTCTTCACCAATTAGATCGCGCATACCCTTCGGCGTTTGTAATTTAATATTTTCTTTTTTAATCATATTATTTATGAAGCTGGAGTGGGCTTGCCCGCCCCATCGGCGGGTAGAAAATTAATTCGATTGAAGGGATAGAGTCGGACGAAAACGCGTCCCTTAATCAGACCGGCATCAACCGCTCCCCAGGCGCGAGAATCGAGACTCATACTTCGATTGTCGCCGAGAACGAAGTATTGCTCAGGCCCGAGCGAGTAGACGCCACTGCCTCCCGATGGATCGGTGGGAATATTCGGATAATCCCAAATTGTTTCTGTTTGGCCACTTTTAATATGAACTTTGCCATCCCGAATTGTAATTGTTTCGCCAGGTAGACCGATAACCCGTTTGATAAAGAATTTCGACGGATCGCGCGGGTAACGGAAGACAATCACTTCCCCGCGCTTCGGCTCGCGAAGGAGGTAAGAGAGCTCGTCAATAATCAGATATTCGCCATTCTCAAATGATGGCACCATCGAGACGCCACTGACAATAAAGGGTTGGGCGACATAGGCGCGAATCGGCACCACAATTAGTAAAGTGATCGCCGCGAAGCGGATAATTTCCCAAAAATATGACGACGCCTTTTTCATTCCGCCCAGTGTACTACAAACCTTTTGTTTGTGCTATTATTGGCGAAGCGTTGAGTTTATTAATTATTTAAGAATCAATTATGAAAAATAAACAAGGTTTCTCGGCTGTTGTTCTAGTTATCATCCTCGCGGTTTTAGTTGGTGGTGGTTATGCGGTGTGGAAGAAGCCAGCCGTTGCTCCAGCGCTTGTTAGTGATAGCCCGTCAACACCTGCCTCGCCGGCAGGCGGGCCGAGTGTTGACACGACTGACTGGAAAACTTATCGGAGTGAGGAGTACGGATTTGAATTAAAATATCCGTCTAGTTGGGAAAAGTGTTGGTACGCTGGTAATGATATTGGTGTCTATCCCAAACACCTGATATGCCTCGAAGAACCTCGAAGTGATAATTATGATTATGTTTTTGGTCCAAATAGGATCGAGTTAGCTTTGGTTAATTCTGAATTTAAAAATATATCAAAGGTAGATCAACTAAAAGATTATTTGGAGACAGTCAATGCAGAACCTGATTTTTCTAAAACCAAAAGTCAGATCGGGGAAGCAAGTTTTTTGACGACGAAGGGTTGTGATGCGGGGTGCACATACAGTCATTTTGTGTTCTTGAAAGAAGGCAGTTTGTTAAATGTTTTGTACGCCGAGAATTCAGTAAAGGAGAATCTCCGAGACCAAATTCTCTCCACCTTCCGTTTTACGAAATGAAATACATAATTGTTGGGTTGGGAAATCCGGGGGAGGAATATGACGGCACACGGCATAATGTGGGCGCGCGGGTGCTGGGTGAGTTCGCGAAGAAGAATAAAAATAAAAAACTTGTTTTACTGGCACCGACAACTTTTATGAATAAATCCGGCGAGGCTGTGGGGAAAGTGGTCAAGTCGAAGGCGGTAGCCAAGAATTTGATCGTCATTCACGATGATCTCGATCTGCCTTTTGGCCGGTTCAAAATTTCTTTCGCTCGGGGTTCCGGTGGTCACCGCGGGGTCGAATCGATAATTAAAAAATTGAAAACGGAAAATTTTATTCGTCTGCGGGTCGGCATTGCACCAACCACGCCCGCGGGGAAGATTAAGAAACCGATTGGTGAAGAAAAAATAGTGAAATTTATTTTAGGCAAGTTCACGCCCAAAGAAGAAACGGGTTTGAAAAAACTAATGCCGAAACTTCTCGATGCGCTGGACACCCTTACCACCCTCGGCCTCGCCCCAGCGATGAATAAATTTAATTAGGCAAAGAAAAAGCCGGAGCAGGTTGGTTGTGCTAGGCAACCTTCTTGTCTCCGGCTCGACGCACCGTCGTGATCGAAATTGGTCGGTCCCCACCACCACCCGTCTGCATCCTGTTTCCCCCATTCTGCAGGCAGGTTTTTCGACAATTCGGTGCATCTAACTGATCCGACTAGACAATATCACAAGCTGACTTATTTAACAAGTCCCGTTAGAAGTTTTGTTCACGCTAACACTTTCTCTTGAATATCTATGCGCGTACTTCTAACGGGACAAGTGACATCGTTAGTTTCTGATTCTTGGCGTCGAAAAGATTAATCTTGAAACGATAAGTTTTGCCGAGTTCCAGTGCCCGGCGGAGCTCATCTTCGCCTTTGAATTCGGAGATGTGCGAGAGACCCGCGACTCCTTCTTCGAGCGAGACGAGCGCGCCGTGCTTGTTGTGTTTGATTATAACGCCTTTTACCTCGTCGCCTTTCTTATATTTATTTTCCGCTTCGATCCACGGGTTCGTTTTCAGCGCTTTGACGGAGAGGGAAACTTTTCCTTCTTTAATCTCAATCACTTTGGCTTGAATTTTTTCTCCCACTTTGAAGCGGTCGCGCGGATTCTCGACGAGCGCCCAATCAATTTCGGAAATGTGCACCAGTCCTTCGAAACCCTCTTCCAATTTGACGAAGACACCGAAGTCCACAATTCCGGTTACCTCACCCATCACGGTGTCGCCTAAGGCATATTGGGCGATAATTTCTTTCCGACTTTTGCCCTCGCCATTTTTTTCGGAGAAAATAAGTTTGTTGTCTTTCGGATCGGCGCCAATGACATAGACCGAGAGTTTCTCGCCGACCAGACGCTTGAGCTCATCCATAATTTTAATTTTGTCGCCATCGGGGACTTTGGGATAATGCTCGGCTTTGAGTTGCGACGCGGGCAGGAAACCTTCAATCCCTTGCCATTCGAGAATGAGACCGCCCTTATTCGCTTCTTTGACGAGGAGATCGTAACTCTCTTTGCCGTCGATCGCTTTCTTGGCATCGCTCCAGAGTAGGGCTTGCTTCGCTTCTTTCAGTGAGAGTTCAATGTAACCGTCTTCACCTTCCGGTAAGACCACTTTCGCCGTGATGTAATCGCCGACTTTGACTTCTTTAATCAAGTCGCGGGCGTTGAGATATTCTCGGCCGAAAATAAGTCCCGTGCCGAAAGGTGGAACATCCACATAGATCGCGAGGCGATTTTTGCCGATAACAGTGCCCTTCACTAAGGCACCCGCTTCGGGCATGGAGAGGGTTCCCTTAAGGATCCGTTCCATCGGTTCGTTTAAGATGATTGTTTCGGGGGTTAAGGTTGGCATAGAGAGGCAGTATAACAGAAGCCGTCGGCTGGTCAAGAGGCGAGCTTTTTGCTATACTTAAAAAATATAAAGTATGATTATCACCTACCACGGCGAGAGTTTTGTTAAGATTCAACATGGCGATTTGTTGGTGACCTTGAATCCGAAGGGGACCAATCAAGTGCGGATTGGCGGGCGAGACCCGTTTATTATTGATGGCCCCGGCGAATATGAAGTGTCGAATGTTTTTGTTCGCGGGTTCGGTTCGGTCGATTCGCCTCTCAATACTATTTACACTTTAACTCTCGATGGTTTGCGTTTGGTTCATTTAGGAACGCATGGTCAAGATAAAATTTCGGAAGCGATAGTATCGGAGTTGGGCGAAGTAGATATTCTTTTTGTGCCAATAGGTGGATCGCCGGCGGTCGCTTATCGCCTCGCGCTGACTTGCCAGCCGAAAATTATTATTCCACTCTCCGAATCAACCTCGCTGATCAGCCAATTCCTGAAAGAGGCGGGTGCAGAGAAAGTGGCGCCGGTTGAGAAAGTTGTGCTTAAGAAAAAAGATGTTTCGGAAAAAGAGGGAGAAATAATTTTGTTGAATGTCGTATGAAATCCTTTCGAGAACATCTGGAATATTGGCGGAATGAGCCGGAACCGCGCCGGCAACGGCGCGCGCTCTTCATCGCTTTTAGCTTCACCACTCTACTTTTCATCCTTTGGCTTGCCAGTTTTCGTCTTTCGGCCTCGCTTCGCGTCACGCCGACGGTGGAGATGACGACTCGCCCCGCCGTAGACGGGGCGAGTCCCGCCAGCGGACAGGTCGCCAGCCCCGGAATTATCGCCAGAATCAAAGCCGGCTGGGAGACGATAGTAAAGTAGTATGCCTAAGTTTAATGATTTGAATTTGGAAGATTGGAAAAATACAGAGGTCTGGACAGACAGTCTTTGGATTATCCCTACACGAGACAAAACAGGAAAACATGATGGTTTTTATCACGGCAATTTCGTTCCACAAATTCCCCATCAGTTAATTTTACGATACACAAAAAAGAATGATGTTATTCTTGACCCTTTTGTCGGAAGTGGAACGACTGCTTACGAAGCTGAAAGTTTGGGTAGACATTTTATAGGTATTGATATCCAACCGAAACTCATTGATCACATTAAAGGGAAAGTAGATAATAAAAATTATTTTTCAGAACTGATTACTGGCGACAGTACAGACAAAAACATTTTTTCTGGGATAGCCAATTTTTTAAATAAAAAGAAAAGAAAAAATGTGCAGTTAGCGATTTTACATCCGCCATATGCAGATATTATTAAATTTAGTGATAATGAGAGAGATTTATCAAACAATAAATCTTTAAAAGATTTTCTTAACAATTTTTCTCTTGTTATTAAAAATACACTTGATTTATTAGAGAAAGATAGATACTTAGCAGTAGTAATGGGCGATAAATACACACAGGGAAAATGGATTCCGCTCGGGTTTTATTGCTTAAATGAAGCACAGAAATTAGGGCTTACGCTAAAAAGTATTATAATTAAGAATATAGAGGGGAATCGAGCTAAACAAAACAAAGAGGCAATTTGGAAATACAGAGCATTATCTAGTGATTATTACATTTTTAAACACGAGTATATTTTAATTTTCAAAAACTAATTATGGAATATATAAAATCAAAACTTTCTGACGATTTGGCACGAAAGATTATTGGTAGTCAAGAAAAAGCAATCATCTATTTATTGCGACTAAATGAGATTAAGCCAATATCGTCTTTGAAATTTAAAACTATTAGCCGCGGACAGAATCAAGGAAAGAAATTTTTAGATCTAGAAACAAAAAATCTCTGGAAGGTTGTTGTTGATAGTTGGGATTATGAAGAAAGTAAAAAAATAATTAGAGATATTTTCAAAGAAACCGAAAAATATAAAAGCGGAAAAGAAGCCGATAGTGCAATGGATGTGCTTATCAAAGAGTGGCAAACCTTAAAATTAGGCGATCTTGCGTGGCCTTTTTCGCAAGGTGATTTTGACGGATTTGTTCAAAGAATTAATTCTGAAAATAGTACCGGTATTATTAAAGATGACAAAGTTAAAATCGCCGCCGTTAAATATAGAAGAATTAAAGAAATCAATACCGTTAGAAATGATTTTATTGAGACACTTATTTTTGAAAAAAATGAGAACATACTCCCAACGCTAAATCATAGAAGGGGTGTTGATTTTTTTATTGATGGTATTTCATTTGATCAAAAAGTGGCAAAGAGTCCAACAAATCAATTTAAAACAAGATTCAAAGATAATTGGAGACAAGAAGCAATAAATAATCCGACCTTAGTCGCTGAGTATCTTTATAAATATCAAGATGAGGGAAGGTTTGGGGCTGATCCGAGATTATTAGTTGTTTATCTCGATGAAGATATTTCTATTCAAAAAATACAGGAAATTATTAAACAAACGGACTTGAATAAACCGCTAGAAATAAATTTCAGTTTTAAGCACAAGATACAGGGTGAAAAAAGTTATAAAGTGCCTTGCTTTGTGATCCTATTGCATAATTAAAATTATGAACTACATTGGAAGTAAATTATCGTTGTTAGAGTTTCTGGAAGAATCCATAAATAAGGTGGTTGATAAAAACTGCCGGGTTTTTTGCGATTTATTTGCTGGAACTGGCGTCGTTGGCTCTTATTTTAAAAAGAAGGGGTATAAAATTATAGCAAATGATATTCAATATTATAGTTTTGTACTCAATAAGCAGTATATTGAAAATCACGAGCCTTTGAAATTTCAAAAATTGACACAAGTTTTGCCGGAATTGAAAAATATTGTAGTTGATAAAAGGAAAAATTTTGTTTGTGATCATCTTTCTAACCTAAGGGGGTTGAAAGGTTTTATATTTAAAAATTACTGTCTGGGTGGGACAAAAAATCAAAAGTTTCAACGCCAATATTTTTCAGATGAAAATGGAATGAGAAGCGACGCGATAAGAATAGAAATTGAAAAATGGAAAAAAGAAAAATTGATTAACCTTAACGAATTTTATTTTCTTTTAGCCACGCTTATTGAAACAATTGATAAGTCTGCAAATACTGCTTCAGTGTATGGTGCATTTTTAAAGCAATTAAAAAAGACTGCGCAAAAATTGTTTGTGTTAAAGCCGGCACAATTGATTATCAACGATCAAGAACACCAAGTTTTCAACGAAGACATTAATAAACTTGCAAACAGAGTTAAGGGGGATATTTTATATCTTGATCCACCGTACAACCACCGGCAATATGCGACAAATTATCATTTGCTAGAAACAATTGCCAAATACGATAATCCTGAAATTTATGGCAAAACAGGGTTACGAGAGTATGAAAAACAAAAATCATTTTATTGTTCAAAAGTAGAAGTGAAAAAAGCATTTACAGATTTGATTCTAAATGCAAGGATGAAATATATCTTTTTGAGTTATAATAACGAAGGTCTAATGACACTTGATGATATTAAAAAGATAATGAGTTTGCGGGGTAAATACGGTTATTTCACAAAAGAATACAATAGATTCAAGGCCGACAGAGATAAAAATCGTTATTTCAAAGCGAGTAAGACGGTTGAGTACTTACATTATGTGGTGTGTAATTAATTAGTTTTTTATGTCCAAAACTCCCGAACCAATTGTGCCGATAGTCCAAAAAATAATCCCGACGGATATTGCCGTTGAGATGAAGAATTCTTATCTCGACTACGCGATGTCGGTGATTGTGTCGCGCGCTCTGCCGGATGTGCGCGATGGTTTGAAACCGGTGCATCGGCGGATTCTCTACGCCATGCATGAGCTCGGATTAGGGGCGAGCGCGAAGTTCCGGAAATCGGCGCTGGTGGTTGGTGAAGTGCTTGGTAAATATCACCCGCACGGCGATGTCGCTTGTTATGACGCGCTCGCGCGCTTGGCGCAAGACTTCTCGCTCCGTTATCCGCTGGCGATTGGTCAAGGGAACTTCGGTTCAATTGATGGCGATCCGCCGGCGGCAATGCGTTATACCGAGATCAAAATGGCGTCCCTCGCGATGGAATTGCTCCGCGATATTGAGAAGGAGACGGTTGATTTCGTACCCAATTATGACGGTCGGCTCCGCGAGCCAACACTTCTGCCGTCGGCGATCCCTAACCTTCTGCTGATGGGGTCAATCGGTATCGCCGTGGGCATGGCCACGAAAATTCCGCCTCATAATTTGACCGAAGTGATGGAGGCGCTGATCTACTTGGCTGATAATGAAGAGGCGACACCGGAAGATCTGTTTCGGTTTGTGAAAGGTCCCGACTTTCCCACTGGCGGTTTAATTTTCAACGAAGCCGATATTCATCATGCCGCCGCTTCAGGACGAGGCGGGGTGCTAATTCGAGGCGAAGCAGAAATCGTCGAGACGAAAGCGGGCAGTCATCAGATTGTCATTACCTCGGTGCCGTATCAAGTGAACAAAGCGGAACTGATTATTAAAATGGCCGATCTGGTGCGGGAGAAAAAAGTGGAAGGAATTAGAGATATTCGCGACGAATCCACGACCCTCGCCGACACGCGCGTGGTGATTGAATTGAAGAGCGGTGTTTACCCGGAGAAAATTTTGAACGCGCTTTACAAACACACCGAGCTCGAGACGATGTTCCACTACAATATGTTGGCGCTCGTTGACGGTGTCCCGAAACTTCTGTCGCTGAAAGCAATTTTGCAAGAATTCCTCGCGCATCGGCAGATCATTGTGGTTAAACGGACGAAATTTGATCTGGCACGGGCGAAAGAACGCGCGCACATTCTTCTCGGGTTGGTGAAAGCGATTGATCAGATTGACGCGGTAATTCAGACAATCAAGCGCTCGGCGGATGCAAGCGTCGCTCACCAGAATTTGATTAAAAAATTTGATTTTTCCGAAGCACAGGCAACCGCGATTCTGGAAATGAAACTGCAGAAGCTCGCCGGGCTTGAACGCCAAGCGATTGAAGACGAACTCAAAGAGAAGCAAGCTTTGATTAAAGAATTGGAAGCGTTACTCGCTGACCCGAAGAAAGTGCGGGCGGTGATCAAACAAGAGTTTGTGGCGATTAAAGATAAATACGGCGACGCGCGTCGGACCAAAGTTATCCCACACGGGGTCAAAGAAATTCGGACGGAGGATCTGGTGCCCGACACGGCAACCGTACTCATTCTCACGCGTGGCGGTTATATCAAGCGCACCGATCCCGCCGAGTATCGGTCGCAACGACGCGGTGGTATTGGCGTGATTGATCTTGATACTAAAGAAGAAGATTTCGTCACGATTTTCTTAACTGCTAAGACACACGACGATCTGCTCTTTTTCACTGATCGGGGCAAGGTTTATCAAATCAAAATGTACGATGTTCCCGAAGGCAAACGCGCGACGAAAGGCAAGTCCATTATGAACTTCCTCTCGCTGGCGGATAATGAAAAAGTTACTTCCGTGCTCGCTGTTCCGCGTGGTAAAAAAGGTGCCGACGCATCTCTCTTGATGGTGACGCGCCACGGCGTGGCCAAGCGGGTCGCGGTTAAAGATATGAGTGATGTTCGCCGAAGCGGGATTATTGCAATCAAGCTCCAGCCGGGCGATGAACTTTTGTCGGTCACGGCTGTTTTGCCGGGTGAAGAGGCGATTATCGCGACGCGAGCGGGGCAGGCGATTCGGTTCAAAATAAATTCCATTCGCGAAATGGGGCGCGCGGCTGGTGGGGTGCGGGCGATTAAATTAAAAAAGAAAGATGATGTCGTAGTGGGGGTAGGTTCAATCGGTGCCGATCAGAAACAAAATCAATTTCTCGTGGTGAGCGAGAATGGTTTCGGCAAAAAAACCGCCTTGAAAGAATACAAAGTGCAGGGGCGGGGCGGATCGGGGATTAAGACGGCGCAGGTGACGGCGAAGACGGGACCACTCATCAACGGTCAAGTGCTCGATGAATTAGCGACCGAAATTATTACGATTTCCAAACACGGTCAGGTGATTCGCACGACGCTCGCCGAGATCCCGAGTTTGGGTCGCCAAACTCAAGGCGTCCGCATTATGAAGCTCCGCCCGGGCGACGCCCTTGCCTCTCTCACCTGCCTCGCCCCGGTGGTGTAGAGGTATTTGTTTGTGGTATATTTAAGGTATCTTGTTTATGGCTTTTTCGAAACCACAGGAGGTCGTCGCTCAATTTCACCTTCAGGTGGGGATAACTGTCGCCGACTTCGGCACGGGGAGTGGCGCTTATGCTCTCGCTCTCGCTCGAGCCATTGGTCCGACGGGTCGGTGCTACGCGATTGATATTCAAAAAGAACTTCTCGCTCGCCTTGCTCGCGAAGCCAAAGATCTTCACTTGCGTAATATTGAAGTGATTCGGGGTGATCTGGAACAAGTGCACGGTTCGACGCTGGCTGATCACATGGTGGACTTTGTCGTCATCGCTAATTTACTTTTCCAAACTTCGGCTAAATATATTTTAGTCCGCGAAGCGAAGCGGATTCTGAGGCCGAATGGTAAGGTTGCGCTGATTGACTGGAGTGGCTCGTTTGGCGGATTAGGGCCGAAGTCGGAAGAAGTGCTGGCGCCGATTGAGGCAAAAAAGATTTTCGCCGAGGCCGGGTTCAGTTTCCTTAACGATTTTCCCGCTGGTGATCATCATTATGGTTTAATGTTTAACCTTGCCGATTCTAAATTATGAAAAACCTGTCTACTTTTCAACTGGCGATTCTCGTTATTTGCATCGGTCTCCTGCTCATCGGCGTGCTTATCTTTGCCGGTATCTTGCCCGGTTTCCGCGCACCCCAAGGTGGCACGGGCGGGGAAGTGACGCTCTGGGGGACGATTCCTCGCGCGACGATTGCCGACCTCCTGAATGACTTCAACAGTCAGCACAAAAACGAATTTACTTTAATTTATCAAGAGAAGGATCCGCGGACGATCGAAACTGATTTCCTCACGGCTAAAGCCGACAACCGCGCGCCCGATCTCTTGCTCGCGTCGCATGAGATTCTGCTCACTCAACGCGACCGTCTCCTCCCGATTCCCGCCGATACTTACGCCCCACGAACTTTCCTCGATACTTATCCCGACGCCGGGCGTCTCTTCCTCCAACCCGCGGGCGTGCTCGCCTTGCCTCTGCTCCTTGATCCAATTGTTCTTTATTATAATCGCGATCTCCTAACCACCGCCGGTCTACCAACGGTCCCGAAAACTTGGACTGAATTTCGAGAGAAAGTTCTCCCGCTCACCATCTTCGACGCCGGACGCAACATTACCCAGAGCGCGATTGCCTTGGGCGATTATCGGAATATTCCACATATGAAAGATATTTTGGCGATGCTCCTCTTCCAAGCCGGGAATCCGATTTTGGATCAAGCCGGCCCTAAACCTCGCCCCCTTTTGAACGAGACCTTTGGCTTCACCGTTCGACCAGCCGCCGGTGTGCTGGACTTCTATTCGCAATTTGCCGATCCGGCTCGCCCGAATTATTCCTGGAATCGTTCTCTGCCATTGGCGAAGCAGAGTTTCATTCGTGGTCAGTCAGCTTTCTATCTCGGTCTGGCGAGTGAGTTTGGCGAAATTACTCGTGCCAATCCTCGACTCGTTTTTGATGTTGCCATTCCGCCCCAGAAGGATGCCGGTATGCTTGCCTCGCCGACAGGCGGGCGAATAACCTTCGCGTGCACTTATGGTATTGCGGTGGTGCGTGATCGGCCGAAGATTGCCACAGCGTGGGTTACTGCTCAAGCCTTCGCCAGCGCGCCGACCGTCAAACAGTTGGCGACGCTCACCGCCCTCCCGCCGGCGCGTCGCGATCTCTTGGCGACCGCGCCGACTGATCCGACGCAGACGATTTTTTATCAAGCCGCGATTATCGGTCGGAATTGGTTCGATTTCGCGCCCGCGCGAACCGAAGCCATTTTCGAACGACTAGTGGACAGTGTCTCAACGGGTCGACTCCCGAGCGTTCAAGCGGTGAGTGAAGCGAATACGGCGCTGGAGAATCTAATCAAAGAAACTTATGGTGAATAAAAATAATAATTGGAATCGGTGGGGGATGATTATTTTTTTGCTGGTTCTAATAAATTTGCCGCTTTTTGTGTTGGCTGCTGAACCGATTTTAGCGCCCCCTTGTGGACAAAACGGTGGTACGGATTGTGGCTATCAAGATTTTTTACAACTAATTGTGAATGTTTTTAATTATTTGACGAAATACATTGCCATCCCGTTGGCGACGGCGACAATCGTCATTGGCGGTGTTATAATGATAACGGCGGGGACGAACGATAGCAAACGCTCCCAAGCCAAGAAAATAATTTGGATGGCGGTTTGGGGATTGGTGATCGTGCTCGCGTCGTGGCTGATTGTGAAGTTGGTGTTTGATTCGCTCGTCCCAAAGACCTCGCCCTATTTTCCATCAGATTTTAAGTAATTAATATGCTTTATCACCTATTAAACATTTTTGGTTTAGTCAACAAAGTTTTTGCGACTGGTGAGGGGGGTGAAACTCCCCCTATCAAATTGGAGAACCCTCTTGGTGACGGCACTAGTAGCATCCTTATCCTTCTCACCAAGCTTCTTGATGTTGTCGTCCAAGTCGGGATTCCGGTGATTGCCATCTTCATCGTTTATTCCGGCTTCCTCTTCGTCAAGGCGCAGGGGAATGAGTCCAAGTTGAGCGAGGCGAAGCAAGTTCTCCTCTACACGGTGATCGGCGCGGCGATTGTCCTCGGCGCGACCGTCATCTCGGGGGTGATCAACGCCACGATCGTGGGGTTAAAAGCTTGATCGGATTATAAATTAATTAAATAATTATTATGATGAATTTTGAACAACTTGTTAATACAGTTATCGACAATATTTTCAAACCCCTTACAGTTTTGATTGTTGGTTTGGCTGTACTTTACTTCTTATTGGGCGTCCTTAAATATATACAAGGTGTTGGTGATGAAACCAAACGTAAAGAAGGGGTGACGATGATGACCTACGGCATTATTGGACTTTTTGTGATGGTGTCTCTTTGGGGTTTAGTGTGGGTGATACAGAGCACTTTCCCTGACCTCCAATATGGTACACCGATTAGCCCACCGAAGCTTAGAGAGATATAAAATCTTGTTTTATCCACTTGCGCTGGCTTGGTTGTTAATTGGGGGTGTGCTTTAATGAAGGGTATTAGTGGTCGCAAGTTTTATAAAAGTTTCTTAATTACACGAAATTATAATGTCTAAATTATTTAAGCAATCAATGTTTGTCGTAGGCACAGCTCTTCTGCCGGTGTTGGCGTTCGCACAAGCGGATGCCACTAGTATTCTCGATCAAGTTCAGAATATTCTCAACATGGTTATCCCGATTGTAATGACCCTCGCTCTCCTCTACTTCTTCTGGGGTTTGGCACAATACATTCTTGGAGCAGGTGATGAAGAGAAATGCAAAGGGGGAAGAGATATGATGATTTGGGGGATTATCGCGTTGTTTGTGATGGCGGCGGTTTGGGGACTTACGGGAGTAATTGCCAAGACTTTTGGTATCAGACAAGGGACCGGTGCACCGAATGTTCAACCCTTAATTCCTAATAATTAAGAGTTTTGATTTTACCTAATGGCTGCGATAGCGATCCTGGAGAAGATCAAGACGGCGATCGTTGATCCGGTGATCACTTTCCTTTTCGCGCTCGCGCTTGTTTACTTTCTCTACGGTGTGTTTGAACTGATCCGCAATGCCGATAGTGAGGAAGCACGGAAGACGGGGCAACAGCATATTATCTGGGGCGTGATCGGGATGTTCATTATGATTTCCTTCTACGGCATTATGCATGTCATCTGCAACACCATTCCCGGCGCCGGCTGTTGAACACCGAGTGTCGCACATTTTGTGAGTCACTCGGTGTTTTGGACATAAGAAAGGCCCCGTTCGTTCGCCTTTGGCGAAACGAGTTAGGGGCCTTTTAGTTTTGTCGTTTGGGATCCTACTTTGGCTCCCATTCGACGATTACTTCCACCTCCTTTTCTTCAATAGATTTGAACGCCATCATCCCATCCAGAAGTGAGGGCAATTTACCTAGATAGACATGATCAGCGCATACTTGTCGTATCTGATCTCGTCCGTCTTTGACCATGACACAGTCTTTTGGGTTTTCTGTGTGCCATCGGAATATGTGGCTTGGCGGAATCCTGATGAAATCCGACCACTTATCCGGCCTCGCTGTAATCTTTTGGGTAGTGACTCTTGAAGTCATTACCGATCTTCCCGCCGTGACTCTGGATGTGACTGACTCGGCGGTGGGGGAGTGGAAATAGTCAATCCATGTCGTGTAGTTTCTCCACACGAACATGATAAGAATCAACGCGACGCAGATCGCTATTGATTTGCGCCATGAGATCAACATCGTTTTTAACATGACGCTTGACTGTTCTTGCTCTGGCATAGAGACTCACTTCCTTTCTTTAGTGGACAAATCGGGACAAGATGGCTACTGCCAAATCTTTAATCCCCGCCACATCGATGTTACTTACTGTCCTTGTCGCCTTACCCTCAATAACATCAATAGCCATGGCTGCCTGCTCTGCGGTTAGACCAGCATCTATCAATTTTTTGATGTTGGCGATTCGCCCGTCCGTCGTTTTGCCCAGACTCTCGACTCTTTTTTCGGCCTCTTTTTGTGCCTCCAAGGCTTGTTGGTAGAGGGTATCGAAGGTCACTTTAGAAATAGTAAACCTGGCGATGTCGATACCGTAGAGGTGCTCTATCGCGGAGTTGCTACCAATGGTCCCTTCATCCTTGAGACGCTTGGTGATGGCGGGGTGATTGTCCTTGTAGAAATCCAGCCGCTTTCCTGGAACAACCGGGGGATTTGTTGCTAAGTGTGGAACATTCTCTAAGCGTAAAACCGAATTGATGAGAAGACCAAGAGCTTCTCTGTTCTCAATGAATTCTTTAGCTTCGCATAAGCCAGCAATGGCGCCAAGCTCGTCCCTTATGGTTCCCACCAGACCTTCTTTGATGGTCTTATCCGGGATCTCTATAAAGGTTAGTAAGAGTTGTTTCTCTCTCCTTAAGTTGCTTTTCTCGCCGATTTTGGCTGGGCGATATTGGATCGTTCCCCCGACATCAATCTTTATCCCGTCTTTTGAAGTTACGGTTAGGGGAACTTCTTCTGTTTTTAATTCGTAGGAGAGAATTTCGACTTGATCAATCCCAAAAGGCAACACAAAGTGAAGCCCTTCGTCGAGCAACCTTCCGGTTCGTTTTCCGAATCGTTCGACTACTCCGTAATAGGCAGTCGGGACTACTTTAATACTACTAAAAAATCCAACGACAAAAACTCCCAATCCCAACGCGAACAGAAATGTCTGCCACATAGCATTCTCACTTTCAGGCACTCTGGCCCTAAAAAGGTTTGTCTCTGGTTTTTGGTTTTTTCAGTTGTCAACGATCAACAATCTGATTCTGCTCTGCATTATATCATATTTGATAAAAAATGCAAGTAAAAACCGCCAACCCGAAGGTTGGCGGTCGTAATCCTGAACGGTGGCTCTATCTCATCGTTTTTCGATGACGATGAGGAGCTCCGTTTCGGTGTCGCGTAAAACCTGACACTCGGGGCAAAAGTTGTGCAGGTTCAATCCCTTTTTCGAAGAAATTGGCGTGGTGGCTGGTCTGTTGTACACAACCGAAGGGCTCGCCTTGGCCTTCCTTGCTGTTTCCTTAGGACCAGCGGAAAAGTAAAACAACGAGTTAAGTAACCTTTCGTGTTGTTTTCCATTTTAAATTAGCTTTTGTTTGAAACATATTTTAACCATTTGGCGCTTGATTAGACTCGGCGTAGTCTAA
>JAGVGK010000040.1 GCA_020057185.1 Minisyncoccota bacterium
AGTCGGGCAAAAGTCGGTGAGACAATTCTTTCAGCTCAATCCGCCTCGGGCGGACCTCTTTTTCCCGGTTACACTGAACCCAAACCGATGGTTTGGGCATCGATCTATCCGACTAGTCAAAACGATTTTGCTTCTCTCACTCAAGCACTCGGTCGGCTCAAGTTAACCGACGCCGCTTTCTCTTTCGAGGAGGAATCGTCGGGCTCGCTCGGTCGGGGTTATAGGTGCGGTTTCTTGGGAATGCTTCATCTCGAAATTATTACCGAGCGTCTACGACGAGAGTATAATCTTTCGCTTACGGTCGCTGCGCCTTCGATCAGTTACGAGCTAGTGAATGAAAAAACCGGTGAGCGCGAAATTATTTACACCCCACACCGTTTTCCCGATGATCTCAAGGGCCGGCAAGTTTATGAACCGTGGGTGAAGGCGCAAGTATTAACGCCACTCGAATACAGTAGCGTCTTGCTCAAACTTTTTCGTGAGCATGAGGCGCGAGTGCTGGCGACTGAACTTTGGGGGATTGATCGGGCATCTTTCGCCATCACTTTGCCATTACGAGAGTTGATGCGGCGATTTTTCGATGAGCTGAAGAGTGTGTCGTCTGGTTTCGCTTCGCTCACTTATGAACTCGCTGGTTTAGAAATCGCCGATGTGGTGCGTTTGGATGTGCTGGTGGCGGAAGAATCGGTGCCGGCTTTTACTCGGATTGTGCCACGGTTTCGGCTGGAGGCGGAGGCGCGGGAAGTGGTTCGGCGTTTGGCGGAGCTTCTGCCACGACAACTTTTTACCTTGAAGATTCAAGCTGGCGCCGGCGGACGAATTCTTGCGTCACGAAGTTTGCCCGCGCTCAAGAAGGATGTCACGGGTTACTTGTACGGTGGCGACATCACGCGCAAGCGCAAACTTTGGGAAAAGCAGAAACGAGGGAAAAAGCGTCTGTTGGCTCGTGGACAAGTAACCATTCCGCCCGAAGTTTTTCTTAAAATGGTGTCGGGATCAGGCGAAGAGTGAGGGCAGATAGAGAAGAATCATCCCGACAATTACCAGCGCGCTGATGACCATCCAGAAGATTTGGAGCGATTTCCGATATTTCCTTTGAAACAACATATAAGGTAAAGTATAGCAGTTGATGAGAAAATTTCAACACCAAGGTTGGCTCCGTCGTCTCGCCGTTTCGCGTCCCATCCAGGCGCTGTTTCTTTTACTGATTATCCTAATCGGCGTTAGAGTTTTTGGGCTTTATCAAAATAAGCAAAGTGTTAGAGCAGAGGAAATATCACGGGAAAACGAATTGACCAAACTGACCGCCCGCCGGGATGAACTCGTGGCTGAAGTGGCGTCTCTCTCAACCGATCGGGGGATGGAAGAAGCGATTCGCGAGCGTTTCGGTGTAGTCAAGCCCGGCGAGAAGGTGATTAACTTAGCCGGAGATGTCCCCATGCCCCCACCCGCGCCACCAAGTGTCCCGTGGTGGCAAAAAATAATCAATTGGTTTGCGAGTATAGTTTAGTGGTAAAACTTCTGCTTCCCAAGCAGGGGACGCGGGTTCGATTCCCGCTACTCGCACCATCAAATCCGATGTTATCAACATTACCAACTTGCTTGTAAAAATGTAAAACTATGCTAGTATTCGGTTTATGGTGACCTGGATATACAACAAACGCAAAGCCGTCGGGCTCTCCCAGAAGCAAGCGGCCGAAATGCTCGGTCTGTCGCGCCCGACTTACCTCAAATTGGAAAGTGGCTTAGTGAAAACAAATTTACAGCAAAATGATTTGTTGGCTCGCATTTTTGGTATGTCCAAGGAATCATTTGAGAGAAATTCAAATTTGGTTTTGGAAAAAACTCCCGAAGTTGAAGTGCGAGAGATTCCGAAAGAAAATGAGCAAAAATTTGAGGAAGTTTTGTTATATATCTTAAGCAAGATCGGTAGTCGGCCAAACATTGGTCAAACGGTCTTATATAAATTATTATATTTCATTGATTTCGATTATTACGAAAAATTTGAGGAACAATTGATTGGTGCGACTTATATCAAAAATACTTATGGCCCAACGCCGGTATCATTTGCCAAAATTGTTCGCCGGATGGAGAGGCGTGGTCGATTGGTTGAAGTGACCAGTAAATATTTTGGCCACGAGCAGAAAAAGTATATTCCAGTGGTTGAGGCCGATGTCGTCCAACTTTCGGGGCAAGAGTTAAAGCATATTGATGACACAATTGATCGTTTGGCTCATCTTAGTGCCAAACAGCTATCCGACTTATCACACATTGATACCCCCTGGCGAGTGGCTGAGGATAAGCAAATTTTGAATTATAGTCATGTTTTTTACCGACCGGAAGAAACATCGGTACGAGAGTATGAGCCACTTTAGTTACTTGCCAGAATTTGTGAAGGAATTGAAAAAGTTAATCAAGAAATATCGAAGTCTTGAGCAAGATTTGAGAGAACTTGAACAAATTATCACCAAAGTTCCAACGGGTGTTGGAAAAAATTTTACAATTATTCATCGCCATAAACAGGTCGAGATCGTAAAAACCCGCCTCGCTTGCGCTAGTTTGAAAGCTCGGTCGATGCGAGTTATTTATGCTTACCATCAAGATCTATCTATTTTTAAGTATATGGAACTTTATTTCAAAGGCAAAAAAGAGAATGAGGATCGCCAAAGAATTAAAGAGTATTTAAAAAATTTCTAAAATTAAATATGAGCCAAACATTTATCAAGCGATCAGAGGATTTCACTTGCGGACAATGCGGGGTGGAGGTTAAGGGCGATGGCTATACTAATCACTGCCCGCGGTGTCTCTATAGTCGGCATGTGGATATCCATCCGGGTGATCGAGCATCGGAGTGTCGAGGGTTGATGGCGCCGGTCGCCATTGAACATTGGCACGGGACGGATCGGATTATCCATCGTTGCCTAAAATGTCATCACCAGAATCCTAATCGGGTGGCCGAAAACGATGACCTTGTGCTGGTCTCGGCTTTCCTGCTACAATCTAGTGTATGACTAAAAAAGTTACTATTTACAGCACGCCGACTTGTCACTATTGTCTTGGGGTGAAAGAATTTTTCAAAGAACACAATATTTCTTACAACGAACATAATGTCGCCACCGACGCGGCGAGGCGCAAGGAAATGGTGGATAAAAGCGGTCAAATGGGTGTGCCGGTGATCACGGTCAGCGATCAAGACGGGAGTAACGAATCGCTTGTTATTGGTTTCGATGAACCGCAATTGGCGAAATTGATTGGGGTCTAATTTTTACGGCCTTTATAGTTTCCGCCCAAGGCGGACCAGCCTCGGGCTGGCAACGGATACCCGCCCCCGTAGTTCAATGGATAGAACGAGGGACTCCTAAGCCCTAAATGGAAGTCCGATTCTCCCCGGGGGCAATCTATGTTATAGTGGTATTTGTGGTGTACGGCGATGAGAAAAAGACAATTGAGCGTTTGACCGAGCTGGTTGAAGATAACAACCGCATCTTGCATCGGCTCCAGCGCGCTAAACGGTGGGGGACTTTTTTCCACTTTTTCTATTGGGTGGTGATTTTACTTCTCGCCG
>JAGVGK010000044.1 GCA_020057185.1 Minisyncoccota bacterium
AGAAAGAAAAAAGAAAATTTGCCGACGATTATTGGCGAAATCGGCAAGGTCGAACCCAATGCATCGACACTCGATGTTAAAGAAGCCCCAACATCGAGTGTCTTGGGTTCGACCTTGCCAGATAATTCTAATGACGAAAATGACGGCTTCGGCGCGTTGATCGGCAAACTCACGCGACGCCGATCAAAAACTTTCGAGGCGCCACCTTTATCCATTCTCGAACGCGACACTGGCAAACCGGGCGCGGGCGATATTAAAGGCAACACCACCATCATCAAACGCACATTGCAGAACTTCGGCATTATCGTCGAGATGGACGAAGTCTCCATCGGACCATCCATCACCCGCTACGCCTTGAAGCCCGCCGAAGGCGTCAAGCTTTCGCGAATCGTCGCGCTCCAAAATGATTTATCGCTCGCCCTCGCGGCGCACCCCTTGCGCATTGAAGCGCCAATCCCGGGTCGGTCGTTGGTCGGGATTGAAATTCCCAACAGCACCAAGTCCACCGTCGGTCTCGCGTCCATTCTCACCGCGCGAGATTTCGTTGACTCGCCTCACTCACTCCTCGTCTCTTTGGGTCGAGGCATTTCAGGACCGGCGCATTTCGGCAATCTCGCTAAAGCCCCCCACTTCCTCATCGCCGGCGCGACAGGCTCGGGCAAATCGGTCGTCATTCACACTTTCATTGTCTCACTTCTCTATCGCAATCCACCCGAATCTCTGCGACTAATTATGATTGATCCGAAACGGGTCGAGCTGACAATTTACAACAAGACCCCTCACCTCCTCACACCGGTCATCACCGATCCCAAGAAAGCGATCCTCGCGCTCAAGTGGGCGATTAAAGAAATGGAACGCCGTTATGTCGAATTAGAGAAACATCATGTGCGTGATATTTTGTCTTATCACGAGACTATCGGCAAAGCGGGCAAGGTCGAACCTTGGGTATCTGAATCTAAAGGTTCGACCTTGCCGACCGACACCATGCCCTACATCGTCATTATTATTGACGAGCTCGCTGATATTATGGCGACCTACCCGCGCGAACTTGAGGCGGCGATTGTCCGGCTGGCGCAAATGTCACGCGCCGTCGGCATTCATCTTATTCTCTCCACCCAACGCCCGTCGGTGGAGGTAATTACTGGACTAATTAAAGCCAACATCCCGTCGCGGATCGCGCTTCAAGTCGCGTCGCAAATTGATTCGCGCACCATTCTCGATATGGGTGGCGCCGAGAAATTATTAGGCGCCGGCGATATGCTCTATCTCGCCGGCGATATGTCGAAGCCCCTCCGGCTCCAATCGGCGTTCATTTCTGAACGCGAAGTGAAGGAAGTGGTCAAGTGGCTCGTCGCGCATTACGGCGATGAACTCGGCGACGAGATTGCCATGAGCGAAAGTGATCACAATATCTCGATCTCGGATGACGAAAACAATGCGGACGCCGACGATCCGCTCTATGAAGAGGCGCGCGAACTGGTACTCGAGACGGGCAAGGCCTCGGCCACCTTCCTCCAACGCCGACTGAAAATTGGTTACGCCCGGGCGGCGCGGATTCTCGATATGTTGGAAGAGCGTCAAGTGATCGGTCCCGGGGAAGGCGCGAAAACTCGTGAAGTCTATGGTCGGGGTGAATCAGTGACCGACGCGATGATTATGCCTGACGCTACCGACCAGCCATGATCGCCCGAACCAAACTTAAATATCTTTTGATCACCACCTTCTTTTTGCTGGTGCTTGGTTATGGTTCGTATCAAATGCGTAATTTAATTAACCGCCCCGACATTATCATTGACTCACCGTCCAACGGCGCGAGTCTTACTTCCCCACTCGTCACGATTGCCGGTCGAACCGACCAAATTGCTAAACTTTTCCTAAACGGCGACAAGTTGATTACTGATCACACGGGGCGCTTCGAAAGTCAATTGCTCCTGGCGCGGGGCTATAATATAATCCAACTTGACGGCGAAGATCGTTTCGGGCGACGAATAAAGAAGAAACTAGAATTAGTGCTTAATTAAAAATAACACCTTAACCTTAATTACGATGGATGTTAAGAAATTAACTATCGAGCTAGCCGACTACTTCAAAAAGCGAGACGATGTTGCCTTCGCTTATTTGTTTGGCTCGGTTGTTAAAGGGACGACCCATTTAGATTCCGATGTTGATATTGGAGTCTACTTTACTCCTAAAACGCCAGCGTTGGAATATGAATCCAAAAGTGAATATCCCAGTGAATCAGAAATCTGGTCGGACATCGAGAAAATCACTAAACACGAGACTGATTTAGTCGTGTTGAATCGCGCCGCCGCAACAATCGCTTTTGCGGTGCTTCATGAAGGACAACTACTTTGTCTTAATGATTCCAGATTATGGACAGGATTTTATCTGATGATTAGTGAGGTAGCCGAATCTTTTCGGGCCTTTAGTTTCGATTTTATGCAAATTAGTGAACGCTCACAGTCGCTTAGTGCTATTGATCGTCACCGTTTGGTACGCTTGTTAACCTTTTTGAATCTTGAGCTTCGCGATGTTAAAAAATTTGAAAACCTAGACCAGCTGGCTTATCAAAATGAAAATGATCGGGGTCTTAAGCGAAATGTTGAACGGTGGGCCGAATGTCTAGTGAACGCGAGCATTGATGCCGCTAAAATTATTCTGGCTTCCGAGAAAAAAATGATCCCGGAAACTTACCGTGAGGTGTTGGAAAACTTAGTCCAAATCAACGGTTTTAATCCCGCGATTGCTAGTCAATTGGGAGAATTCGCTAAACTCCGTAATACTCTCGCCCACGAATATCTAGACTTGCGTTTCGTTCAACTTCAGAAGTTTGTGGTCGGAGCCGAATCGGCATATAGTTATTTAATCGAGTTTATTAAGAATTTTATTAAAAAGTAAATCGTTTAAATAAATTATGGCTAAGAAAATAACTGAACCAAAGGAAACTAATGGCAGTTTGGAAAACGCCATCAAAAATATCCAGGGCAAATACGGTGACGGCGCGATTATGAAACTCGGCGACAAGCCGAAGGTGGGCATCGGCGCCATCTCGACGGGTTCAATTGGTCTAGATGTCGCTCTCGGAATTGGTGGCGTCCCGCGCGGACGGGTGATTGAAATCTACGGACCAGAATCGTCCGGCAAAACAACGCTCGCGCTCCACATCATCGCCGAAGCCCAGCGCGCCGGCGGGATTTGTGCTTTTATCGACGCCGAACACGCCCTCGATCCGGACTACTCACGCAAGATCGGCGTGAAAGTTGACGATCTCTTCATCTCCCAACCCGACTACGGTGAACAAGCCCTCGAAATTTCCGAGTCGCTAGTCCGTTCGGGCAAAGTGGATGTCATCGTGATTGACTCGGTGGCGGCGCTCACGCCGAAAGATGAGATTGAAGGCGATGTCGGCGCTTATCATGTCGGCAAGCAAGCGCGATTAATGTCGCAAGCGTTGCGCAAGATGACGGCGATCGTCGCGCGATCGAAGACGGTCGTCATTTTCATCAACCAAATTCGGATGCAAATCGGCGTGATGTTTGGCAATCCCGAAACCACCCCAGGCGGTAAGGCGTTAAAATTTTATTCTTCGGTTCGGCTCGATATCCGACGGATTGCCCAAATTAAAAAGGGCGAGGAAGTCGTCGGCGGGCGAGTGCGCGTCAAAGTAGTTAAAAATAAAGTGGCGGCGCCGTTTCGAATGGCAGAGTTTGATATTTTGTATAACGAAGGCATCTCGCCGGAAGGCGAACTTCTGGCGCTCGCTGAGAAGCACGGCGTAGTGGCGAAAAATGGTTCAAGTTATAGTTACGGGGAGGTGAAACTCGGGCGGGGTTACGATGCCGCTCGCACCTTCCTCAAAGATAATCCCGATCTCCACCGCGAGATTCTGAAACTCGTGCGAATCAAACTCACCAATGCTTGATTACAACGACATCAAACCGAAAAAGTTTATCGTCCTCGATGGTGAACCCTACGAGGTGATGGACGCGCATGTCTTCCGCAAACAACAGCGGAAGCCAGTTAATGCGACAAAACTGAAAAACTTAATTACCGGTGGCGTGCGCGAACACTCGTTCGCCGTAAGCGACAAAGTGGACGAAGCGGAGATTGAAGAGCGCGAAGTGATTTATCTTTATAATAATAAAGGTGAGTACTGGTTCTGCGAAGTGAACGACAAATCGAAACGGTTTCAGCTCGATGCCGAGAAAGTGCAAGATAAAATTGTTTTCGTGAAGCCGAACTCGACCTTGCGGTTGCAAATGTTTGAGACCAGATTCGTGGGGCTAAAAATTCCGATTAAGCTAGAACTGAAGGTGAAAGAAGCCGCGCCCGCCGTGCGTGGCAATACTGTCTCCGGTGGCGTGAAGCAAGTCGTCCTCGAAACCGGTCTCGTCATCAATACACCGATGTTTATCAATCAAGGCGACACGGTCGTGGTCAACACCGAGACGGGAGAATACGTGGAGAGGAAATAATAAATTACCGCGCGATGAAAGGGAGGAGGGCGAGGAATCGGGCGCGTTTGACGGCCGTCGAGAGTTTGCGTTGATGCGAGGCGCAGACGCCAGTCCGGCGATGATTGCCAATGCGAGCATGCGTATCCAAAAACCGTCGCAAAATTTCGATGTCTTTATAATCGATATTTTTGATATTGTTATTGCAGAAGTGACAAAATTTCATCCCGTTAGAGTTTTATGAATTTAATAAATCGACACAGTGACTCTATGCTATAAACATTATTTTTGCAAGTATTAAAAGTAGTAAAAACTCTAACGGGATTCATGATTAAAAGGGAATATCGGCGGGATTAATTTCTTCATCCGGATATTGAATGGTCTTAATCGCCTCGGCGGGATTAGGACCAGCGCCACCGGTGTCTACGCCATCTACTGTCCTTCCCGCACTTGCTCCGGGCGAAGTCGAGGAGCCACCCGCCTTCGGTCCAAACTGCACCCGATCAGCGACAATCTCAGACCGATATTTCTTGGTGCCGTCTGGCGCGTCCCAACTCCGATTTTGAATCCGACCTTCTACCAATGCCGCTTGCCCCTTCTTCAAATATTGGGCGACGATCTCGGCCTGTTGAGCAAAAACAACAATGTTGTGAAATTGGGTATCTTCCTGTTTCGCGCCATTTTTGTCTTTCCACACTCGGTTGGTCGCGAGGGAAAAAGAAGTGACCTTGACACCCGACGGCAGAGACTTGAGCTCTGGATCGCGAGTGAGATTGCCAACGAGAATTGCTTTATTGAGATACATCCCGTTACAAATTTAACTTTTAATAATTAAACCGATCATATCATACTTCGACGGATTTGTAACGGGATACATAAAATAATTATGATGCCACGGCAAGTAAATTGTCAATCTCCCGATCCATATCAACTTGGCTCATCGCTTCCGTTGGTGCTGGCTCCGCTGGTGAAATTGGCGAGGTCGGTTCGTCAGGCAACCGGCGTTTAGGTTCTTCAACCAGCGCTGGCAATTCTATAATTAAAAAACGGAGCATCGCCGAAGAAAAACGCCAAACTTGATCAAAAGAAATAATTTGATCCGGCGTCACCGTGAAGCGCAAAGAAGCGAAATAGGCCTCCTTGAAACGGAGATTTTTATTTTCAACTGTCTTCCTAATTGGATACATCAACGGAATAAGTTTGGGTTCATCACCAGAAATAATCTGACCGCCAGCTTTGGCAATAGTGTCACGAATTAAAGTTTCAACGGTGCTGGCAACATCAGCGACCGCGATCGTCGGCACCAAAAGATAGCCAATCTCATAACGGCGCGCCTCGCGCGCGTCATCGATATCAGTTTCAGGTACCACTAACAAGTCATCAATAGTTTCCTCTTTCATTTCCTGTATCCTAGCAAAAGGATTAAGAAAGGGCAAGGTTAAAAAATCGTCTAGCGTTCGAGAGGGTCGCTGTGGCAATTTCGTCAACCGAGACCCCCTTAATCACCGCCAAGCGCTCGACGACCGCGGATAGATATGCCGGCTCATTACGCTTCCCGCGATAAGGTACGGGCGCGACAAACGGGCAGTCGGTCTCAATCATAATTCGGTCAAGCGGAATATTTTTAAGCACCTCATCGTAATCGTTAGTGAAAGTGATGACTCCAGTGAATGAAAGAGACCCACCAAGATCTAAAAACTTTTTCGCGGCTAACCAATCCCCGGCAAAAAAATGAATATTAAATGTTGAAAGTAATAAATGAGAAGTTAAAACTTCCAAAAGTTCGTCGTAGGCATTGCGACAATGAATCATTAACGGTTTGTTTACCTTTTGTGCTAAATCAATTTGCCGTTCAAAAATTTCTTTCTGCTTTTTTCTTTCTTCATTCTCTTTAACATGAAAAAAATCCAGTCCGCATTCGCCAATCCCCACCACCTTAGGATGCCGAGCGAGTTTTTCTAGTTCGGTAAATGTTTGATCAGTGAAAAAAGATTCTGTCGGGTGAACCCCGACCGTCGCCCACATCATCTCGGAATATTTTTCAGCCAGCGCGATCGCGCTCCGCGAGGTCGCGAGATCCGTTCCGACATTAATCACGCCAATCCCCGCGACTCGCACCCGCGCAATCACCTCCTCCCGATCGGCATCAAATTGTGAAAACTGCAAATGCGCATGCGCGTCAATTAATTTCATATCAAATTTTCCGTGGAAACAGAGGTTGAGTCGGGGCGCGGTTCTGACGAATGAGGTCGGTGATGGTGACGGAGGTGGCGGGCATAAAAGGGATCAGCCAGTTCGCGATCTCGGCTAAATTATGAACTAGGGCAACGATCTGCTCTCGTCCTTTCGCTAAATCAGTTTTCACGGTTTTGTACGGTTCATCGCGTTGAATGATTGCGTCGAGTTCGCCAATTTTCTGCCAGATCACATCAATCGCCTGATTGAATTCGTAACGCTCCAAATGCGATGAGACCAAAGGACCGTCCTTGCCAGTGGCAAGGACGGTCCTTGACATGGCGACTGGCGCGAAGAGATAATCACTCGCCAGTTTCATCACCCGTGACACCAGATTGCCAAGACCGTTAGCGAGATTGGCATTGTATGCTTCTTTAAACTTTTCGAGAGTCACATCCGTATCTTCAAACGGCTGAACATGGCGGGCTAAGAAATAACGCACCGCGTCAGTACCGTACTCTTCCACCAATTTAATCGGATCAATCACATTGCCAAGCGACTTCGACATCTTCTGCCCATCGCTGGTGATAAAACCGTGAATCATAATTTGTTTCGGAGGCGGGAGGTTAGCAGACATAAGCATCGCCGGCCACATCGCGGTTTGTTGACGAAGATTATCCTTGCCGGCGAATTGAATCCCCCCGCCGAGATGTCGGGCAGGTGGCCACCACTCTTCAAAATTTTTCAAATCATTTGGCCAGCCGATGGCTGAAATATAATTAACCAAAGCGTCAAACCAGACATACATCGTGTGCGTCGGATCATCGGGTATGGAAATCCCCCACGGCATCTTGGCCGTGAGACGGGAGATACTGAAATCTTGAAGTCCGACGGTGACAAAAGTCTTTATTTCATGCAAACGAGAAGCCGGAATTACAAAATCAGGTCTTTCTTCATAAAGCTTTAATAGTTGGCTTTGATATTTTGAAAACCGAAAAAAATAATTCTCTTCTTTTCTTATTTCCACCTCCTTGTTTGGGTGAAGTGAGCACCGACCATTCGTCAGTTCTGACTCCGTTTTTTCCAACTCGCAACCCACACAATATTTGACTCGATAATTCTTTTTGTAAATATCCCCCGCTGTCTGGCACCGGCGCCAGAATTCTTGGGCGGTCGCAATATGTTTTTGATCCGTCGTCCGACTAAAATGATCGTAACTTAGATCGAGCACTGTTTTTAATTTTTGAAACCGACTAGCATATTCATCCACATAGGCCTGCAGTTTCTTTCCCGCCGCGATCGCTGCTTGGTAAATTTTCGCGCCGTGCTCATCCGTGCCAGTATTGAAAAAAACTTCGTGACCTAACAAATGATAATAGCGAGCCAAAATATCAGCCTCGACAACCTCCAACGCGAAGCCGAGATGCGGATCGGCATTCACATAAGGCAAAGTCGTAGTGAGATAGATTTTAGACGGCATCCCGATGGAGAGTCTTCTTTTGCTTTTCAAAATCACCAAGCAATTCAATCAGCACCGCCGAGGCCGGTATTGCCAAAATCAAACCCAAGAAACCAACCAGTTTCGCGCCGATGATGAGCGCGAGAATAACCACGATTGAAGGCACCCCAACAATCTTCTTGACCACGAGCGGGTAGAGCAGATGATTCTCAAATTGTTGCATCACAACATAGAAACCAAGAACCAAAAAGCCGGTGGTTGGGCTATGGCCGAAACCAATAAGAATCGCTGGCACGGACGCTAGAATCGGTCCGAAAACCGGAATGAGTTCAAAAATCGCCGCCATAATGGCAAGAGCAAGAGCGTATTCGATTTGTAAAATTTTCAGCCCCAGATAAACCACCACCCCAACCAGCAAACCAAGCAGAAGCTGACCTTGCATCCAGAGACCAATTTTTTTCTGCGCGCGATGCCATAGTCCGATAATATAAGCTTCACTGCGCGACGGCGTAACGAGACGGAGAAAATCGGCAATCCCGTCATTCTGCACCGCCAGATAAAAAGAAATCACCACGATCATAATGAAACTGAAGAAACCGCCGAAAATTAAACTGGCGGTCTCAAGGAAACCTCGCGACAAACCGGCAAAAGCACCCTCGAGGTTGCTAGAAAAATTGCTGAAATAATTCGAGTTAGCGAGGGTTGAGAAAAGCCCGTCGGGAGCGGTCAGAAAAGAAAGCGAGCCGATCTTCTGGGGTAAGGTAGTTGAAGCTTCAATTAGATCTTTAAGCGCGGGAATAAAGAAGAGGGGCACAAGAGCCACAAAAAGGGCAAAAGTGACAACATAGACGATGAGCACCGCCGGCGTGCGCGGAATACGATACCGTGCCAACCAACGCACCGCCGGTTCGATCGCCGATGCGATGACCACCGACACTAGGACAATTAAAATAATGTCCTTAATAACGAAGAGGAGCCAAACGAAAAGGACGAGGAGGATGACCTTGGCAATAGTTCCAATACTCATGCCCCTAGTCTAGCACAAAAGGTGAGTCCTTGCCACTGACAAGGACTCACCTTTGATATTAACTTACTTAATCCACTCTGAATACTGAACTTCCACCATAAACAATCTGATCATTGACCGTGGTAGACAAACGGAAATAATAAGCACCCACGGGAAGAACACTAAGCAAAGTCACATCACGATTACCATCATTGGCCGTAATATAATTGTTGAATAAATTAGAAGGAACTTGAATATTGTTTGGATAAAAAAGCTCAATTTTTATGTTGTTGGTCGCAGGAATATTGGTTGAGGTCCAATTAACTGGATGGCTGTTGGCTTTGGTCCAAACATAATTCGCACCGGGCGCAGTGACAGTAATTGTCGGAGTGGGAGTGGTGGGTGGTTGTGTCGCCCCCATGAACTGAAACACGCCCGAGCCACCATAGATCACCAAGCCGTTGACGGTGGTTTTCAAGCGGAAGTAATACGAGCCGGAAGCGACACTTGAGTTGGTCAGACGGCTAGATTCACTGCCATCATTGGCCGTGGTGAAGCTGGAGAAACCAGGGACACTGCCACCCGAGGGTGTAAGCAATTCAACAGTGATGGTGTTGCTGGATGGAATGTTGGCGGATGACCACTGAATCACGGGGCCGTTGCTTGAGGTCCAGTTGGAGTTGATTGATGGCGAGGAGACGGTGAGAGTGGGAGTGATCGGGGGTGCAGTGTTAACCGCAAAGATGAAATTAAGACTGGTGATTTGAGTCAGAGTAGAAGAAATGGATAAGTTGTAGGGGCGACTAGTCGGAGTGAAAGCGCCACCTGATTTGCTGGGCGTAATTGTGACCGCCACACCTTTGGGGACATTGACGCAAGTGTAATTGCTTGAACTCACCGAACAACTGCCCCCGCCACTGATCGAGACCGTAGCGCCCGTGGTGCCAAGCGAACCGCTGATGGAGTAGGTGGTCGATGAAGGTGGTGGGGGTGCAGTGTTAGCCGTGAACACCGCCGTCACGCTTTTGTTCCCATTCATCGTGATTGTCTTAGGATTAATTGAACCAGTTAAACTGCCGCTCCAATTGCTGAAAGTGTAACCCGAGGCGGG
>JAGVGK010000027.1 GCA_020057185.1 Minisyncoccota bacterium
AAATCGCTCCGTTACCGGAGCGCTAATGAAGTGGCGAGAGAGTGTGGTATATTGAAATGATTAGTAATCGGGAAATTGCATTTCAGCCCAGAATTTACATCCTTATTTGATTTTTAATGTACCATACACGACTCACTATGAGCGTGATTCTATTCATAAAGATAACATAAGATGTAATTTAAATCAACATCACCGGTACGGGTCTCGGACTCTATGTGGCGAAGCAGATCGTGGATGGACATCAGGGAAAAATTTGGGCGGAGAGCGATGGGGTAGGGCAGGGGTCGGTTCATTGTGGAGTTGGAGACGAAAAAATAAAACCCCGTTCGTGGTGGCGAACGGGGGTGAGAGTGTTTTGAGAGAGTCACCAATTGTTCCAGTAAACAAGATCTACGGTGGCAATTCCGCATTCATTGCAGTCGGCTATGTGACAAGTTGGTTCAACGCAGGATTGATCACAGGAATCTGTTATGGCTGACAGAGCTTCTAAGTCGCCAGCACCCAAGTCTCGCGCTTCTCGCGTTACGCGGATTAACAAGTCAATACTGTAATCATCGGCGTATGGCAACCGCCCACAAATCTCGTAAACATTGTCAATTTTACTTTGATTGGAATTGCTCGATTGCCCAACTCCCGAACTGCAACCAGAAGTGAAAAGACCGACGCCACAAATGATCAAGGTAATGATCAGGGCGACTTTTGAAAACCAACCACTCTCTGTCGTTCTGGCATTTTGTGTCACTAGTTATCCTCCAAATTTTTGAAGACCATCTGATCAATCACACTGATTGATCTCTCTAACTTCAGACTATCATATTTTGTTTTGTTTGTATAATATAGTGAAATGGTAAAAATTCTTGATGGGCGAGTGGTGCAAGCGGGGATTAAAAAGAAGCTAATCGCAACTTGCAGTGGGCTAGTGCGTAAACCACATCTGGTGATTATCCAAGTCGGTAAACGGCCGGAATCGACGCTTTATATTGAACGGAAAAAGAAATTCGGTGAGCAGATCGGAGTGAAGATTACCCACGCGCACTATCCTCAAGCGATTAGCGAAGTGAAGTTAATTTCTGAAATAATTAATTTCAATAATGATGGAGCGGTGCACGGCATCATTGTCCAGATCCCATTACCGAAACAATTAAACACTACGCGAATTCTCAATACGATTAGCGCGGTGAAAGATGTAGATGGTTTATCGGCGGTCAATCTCCAACGGGCTTGGCAGAATGATCAAGGCGGTTTCCGACCGGCGACGGCGTGCGGGGTGTTGATCTTGCTTGAGCATTATAAGATTCCGCTTCGCGGACGAACGGTCGTGATCATCGGTCGCTCGGCCCTAGTTGGCAAACATCTGGCGCTAGCTTGTCTCAACGCCGGTGCGACCGTCACGATTTGTCATCGCGAGACGAAAAATTTGTCCGCTATTACTAAACAGAGTGACATTTTAATTGTCTCGGCGGGTTCGCCCGGACTAATTACCAAAAAATATGTTCGAGCCGGTCAAGTGGTGGTTGATGTGGGAATTAATGTTTTGCCCGGTCAAAAATTATTAGAAGAAGTGGGGAAAAGGAAAATTGTGGGTGATGTCGCTTATGACGAAGTGGCGTCGATCGTCCGAGCGATTTCGCCAGTCCCGGGTGGCGTGGGGCCCCTAACCATCGCTTGCCTGTTTGAAAATTTAGTGGAAGCCTACAAATTTCACTCGAGATAAAGAAAAGGGCCCAGCGCAAGAATTGCGCTGGGCCCGAATTAATTTAACTTAACTGCTTTTTGTCACGCGATCCGTCGTCGTCCGAAGTATGTGGCGACTCCGCCGATCCCGAGTAGTGTGAGTGACACTGGTTCGGGGACAATTACACCCGAAATCCCCATGTTCCCGCTCCAGTCGGAGAGGGTGAACCAATCCGGCTTCGGTCCTCCTTCGCCCGACCAGAAATTCTGACTGAAATCGGACCAACTGTTGGTAATTTGCGCGTTCTGGCCGGTCAGATTGAAGCTCGAGTAAATGTTGGTCCAAAGTTCCGGTCCGTCGTCCGGATTTTCTGGATTCGAATTGATGTAGTAATTCGTGTTGCCGTTGTACCAAATTGAGAAGTTGGGTGTTCCCTGGACGTATTCCCCGTTTTGATCCAAAACGAGAGAGTACTCATAGGTTGAAGCCTGGCCGTTGACTGACGGTCCTTGATTGCCTGTAGGGAAATCATTGGGGCCATGAGCGAAGCTTCCGCTCATATTGATGTTGGCCGAGAATCTCGCGACAATGTTGTCGTCGGGGTTCCCGTCTGGATAGATTTGAGCACTCCCGCTCATTTCATCGACAATCAACCCGGCTCCGTTGATCGACGCCCAACCACTGGTATCTCGATGCCCGCTTTGGGCGGAGACGTCGGGAAAGAAACTTCTACCCCCGCCTCCACCACCAGGTCCGGGATCAGTGGGGATAACCACCGGTCCGGCCAGACTTTGCTCTAGCCCTATTCCCCATCCGGAAAGCACCATCGCTACTGCGAGAATTACCGATCCAATCTTCCACTGCTTCATGTCTGCTATCTCCTTTGTCGAAGACCAATAAAACGGCTAAACCACACGATTTATAACCGTTTCCTATATGCTAGCAAATCTAGTTAAACTTGTCAACCCCGTTAGAGGCAGAGGGTCGCTAGGAATATGATATGATAATAATGATGTCACAAGAACAAAAAATTATTCTCTCTGGTGTGAAGCCAACCGGTCGACCGCATATCGGCAATTATTTCGGTGCGATGAAGCAATTCGTGGATTTGCAAACCGAATATCGCTCTTTCATTATGATTGCCGATCTTCATGCGTTGACGAGTGTCACGGAGGCAGAAATTCTTCGGCGCGAGACACTGGATGTGGCGATTGATTATCTCGCGATTGGGCTTGACCCCGAGCGAGTTACTATTTTTCGACAATCCGATGTGCCGGCGCACACCGAACTTGCATGGATTTTTAATTGCCTCACGACAATGCCGTATCTCGCGCGAGCGCACGCTTTCAAAGATGCCGAAGCGAAAAATCGCGAAGTGAATGTCGGCGTTTTCACTTACCCAATCTTGATGGCGGCGGATATCTTGCTCTATGATCCGGATTTGGTGCCGGTTGGTCAAGATCAGAAACAGCATGTTGAGATTGCGCGCGACACCGCCGAGAAATTCAACCGCCTTTTTGGTGAAGTTTTTAAATTACCCGAGGCCTTGATTCTTGACCAAGTGAAAACGCTGATTGGCCTCGATGGCCAGAAGATGTCGAAGAGTTATCGCAACACCATTCCACTTTTTGCTGATGAACGCGAATTGAAACAACTAATTATGAGTATTAAAACTGATTCGAAGAGCGAGACTGAAGCGAAGAATCCGGAAGAGTGCAATGTTTTCGCTTTGCATAAACTTTTCTCCGGCGCGATTATACCCGAGGTCAAACGCCGTTATGTCGAAGGCGCGATCGGTTATCGCGAGTCGAAAGAAATTCTTTTCGAACAGATGAACCACTATCTTGAACCCTTGCGAGCGAAGCGAGTGGAGATTGCGAGTCGACCAGATGAGGTGCGCGCGATTCTCGCGCAAGGCGCGGGCGACGCCCGCGCCGTCGCCGAAGCGAAATTGGCAAAAATCCGCGAAGCGGTTGGCTTATAATTATGTCAAAAAATGAACAAATAACGGTAAATATTGTTCGCAAGAAATTAGAAGTGATCGGAATCACGACCGATAATGATTTTTTAGTTGATGAACAAGTAATTCAAAATGCCCTTATCAAAAAATTATTACCAAGTAAAACCGAGATTGGAAGTGGCAAAGGTCGGCCAGAGTTTTTAATTTCCAAAATCGGAGACAAAGATTTTTTAATCGTTATTGAGTGTAAAGCTGATATAAAATATCACAAGTCGCCAAACAAAGATCAACCGGCAATCTTTGCCGTAGATGGAGTTCTTCTTTATGCTTCAAAATTATCACGAGAATTTAATGTGATTGCGGTAGCGGTAAGTGGACAAACAAAAGAGGAATTAAAAATTACCACCTTCCTTTTTCCAAAAGGTTCTGGTACGCACTCAATTCTTACTGACACAAAAAAAATTCCAGTGTCTGATATTATTTCTTGGCAAGATTATATCCGCTATGCCACCTATGATGAAAATCTTGTAAACACTAGAAAAAAGGATTTAAACAGATTTTCTCGTGACTTGCATAATTATCTCCGGGATTATGCAAAAATTACTGTGGCACAAATGCCTTTACTTGTAAGCGGAATTCTCATTGCTCTAATGGAAAAGGGATTTAAGGTTGCCTATTCCAAATACATTGGGCCGGAACTTGCCCAAAAAACATTTCAAGCAATTAAAGATCAAATTAACAAGACAACGCTTGGAATAAACCAGAACGAGAAAAAACGAGCGATTATAAACGCTTTCAGTTTTATTGAATATCATCCCGAACTGCAAAAAATCGATAAAAAGAAAAACGAATCACCTCTAGAACATATCGTTCGCGAGATAGACTCGGAAATGAAACCTTTTACACACGACCGCTTTGATTTTGATGTAATTGGTAACTTTTACGGCGAGTTTATTCGTTATACGGGCGGAGATGCGCAAGGTCTCGGTATCGTTTTAACCCCAAAACATATTACGGAATTGTTTGTTGATTTGGCAAAACTAGACAAAAACGACAAGGTTTTAGATACTTGCTGTGGTACCGGTGGATTTTTAATTTCTGCGATGAAAAAAATGACAGAAGGATTAAGTGAAGGTGAAAGAAAGAAAATCTTGGAGAAATCTCTCATCGGGATTGAACAAGAACCATCAATGTTTGCTCTTGCTGTTTCAAATATGATTTTGTGGGGCGACGGCAAAACTAACCTTTATCAAGGATCATGTTTTGATGAAGATATTTTCAAACAAGTAAAAAATCAAGCCAGTGTTGGTTTTATCAATCCACCGTTTTCGCAGAAAGGTGAAAATTTACACGAATGGAATTTCGTCATTACAATGCTTGACGCACTCCAGAAAAATGCGACCGGTATTGTGATTGTGCCTATGTCTTTGGCTATTGCCAAACACCCGTTCCGCGAGCGATTGCTTAAAGAGCACCGTCTTGAAGCGGTCATGAGTATGCCAAATGACCTTTTTTATCCCGTTGGCGTCGTTACGTGCACTATGGTATTTACTGCGCATGTTCCGCATGATAGCGACCCGCACCATGAAAGCTGGTTTGGCTATTGGAAAGATGACGGATTTCGAAAAGATAAGCGGGAGGGAAGAATTCCAACGGAGAGGTGGTCGGGAATTCGCAAAGAATGGCTTGATATGTTTCGTCGTAAAGAAATTGCTGAAAAAAGTGTTTGGAAGAAAGTAGAAGTGAATGATGAGTGGTGCGCTGAGGCGTATCTTGAAACTGATTATTCGGATATCTCAGAAAAAAATTTTGAGAACGAATTAAAGAGATATGCTTATTTTAAGTTGTTTAAAGATTTATGATCGTAAGTGACTTTTTTAAAGTTGAATACGGGCAAAGAATTTATCACTCAAAAAGTTTTTTGGATGATAAATTTGGAAAGACCCCGCTTATCTCTTCTGGAAAAAGTGACCATGGTTTTTATGGCATCTTTGGTATAGAACCTCTCTACAGCAATGTAATTTCAGTGGCGAACACTGGTTCAGTTGGTTGGGCATTCTATCATAATTATGATTGTTGCATTGATGACAACTGTCTTGTATTGATCCCAAAAACAAGAATGTCTGACCAACAGATGGTTTATTTTGCAATGTTGTTAAGTAAAGATAAATACAGATATATGTATGGACGACAAGTTACTCCTATACGAATAGAAAATATTAAATTACCGGATATTCCAAATTTTGTTATTAAAAAAGAATTTCCAAACATAAATGAAGTAAAAAAGCCAGTATCTAATAAAAAAGTTTTTTTGTCCGACCGAAAATGGAAATGGTTCCATTGCGGAAATTTATTTGACATTGAATACGGACAAAGAGAGTACACATCAAAAGATATTTTAGATTTGCCAAATGGCAGCGTACCGCTGATAAGCTCGACGGGTGAAAATAATGGCGTGTATGGTTTTTATAGCATTCAACCAAAATATTCCCATGTTTTGAGCATCGCTCGAACTGGTTCAGTTGGCGCAACTTTCTATCATGATTATGATTGCTGTATCAGTGACGATTGCATGGTCTTGCATCCAATTAAAGAAAATCTCGATATTTTTAATGGTTTATTTCTCTCTTTTATTTTAGGTCAAGATAAATACCGTTATAGTTATGCACGAAAAGTGACCCCAACCCGATTGCGAGAATCAAAAATCAAACTTCCGGTTGATAAAAATGGAGATCCCGATTGGCAATTTATGAAGGATTATATAAAGTCGTTGCCGTATTCAGCGAGTTTGTAATAAATTATGACCCGATCGCAAAAAATTATTTTATTTACCGCCCTGGCGCTGATCATTATTCTTTATGCCCTGATGAATAGTTTGAGGCAAAATGAAAAATTGCCGACGGTTAAAAATCGAAAAGATTTTTCACCTAAAACTGAGGTTGAAATTACTAATCCAATCGCGGTTATCCCTAAGCGTGATGGGTTTATAGATACTCAAAATTGGCCAGTTTATCGGGGTGAAGATCTAGGTTTTGAAATACGATATCCAACCGGGTGGGGGATCAAGCGACTATATTCAGTATACGCTAAAGATGAGATAGTTTTTCTCATTTTTTCTCCAGTACCGTATGATTTTTCTGCTGGCATAAGTATTTTAAACACCCCATTTGAAAAAGTTGTTGAGTCAGAGAGTAGTAAAAATCTAATTTCAACTGAAAAGATTAACATCGGGGAGTTAGGTTCTGTTTTACAAATAACCAGAGCCAATTCTTATGACGAGGATGTTTCTTTTGTTTTTCAACACGGAAATTATACTTATGTAATGCGCTCATCATCGGATTTGGGACGAGCCATGCTTGCCACGCTTACTTTTATTTAGTAACATTATAACCAGAATGCACAGTGTTGTGCATCGAATGGGCAATTTCGCCCGATTAGTTCTTTAAAAAAGGAATGAGAAATGCGAATTTTCCGTTATGTGTTTGTGGTGTCTCTGGCGAGTGTCGGGAACTATGTTTTAGCTCAACCGGTTGCCACGGATTTCAGCCTTCCTGTTCGACCAGCGTCTGGTTACTACGATGCTGGCCCTTTCTTATCTGTCTATCAGGGCAAATATCACATGGGTGAAGACTGGAACGGCAATGAGAAAGGCAGTAGTGATTACGGCGATCCGGTTTATCCCATAGCGGTGGGGAAAGTGGTGAAAATTTCTAATATCACCAAAAAGGATTCAGTGGGCAAGTTCGTGGTGGTCAAACATTTATTGCCAAATGGTGAGCCGATATTCTCGTATTATTTCCACCTTAGCGAAATTTCGGTGGCTCTGAACCAAATTGTTTATCCTAACCAGCCACTTGGCAAAATTGGCGACGCCAACGGTTATTACAAAGGCTCGGCGCATCTTCACTTCGAGCTTCGGCGGGTGAATCAGACGCTAAGTTCGAGTTACGCTCCGACTTTACTCATCGCGACCGAGCAGAAATATCTTGATCCGTCGCTTTTCCTTGATGACCGAGCGAACAAGGTGACCATGAATCTCACTGCGAATACTTGGTTCAGATCTAAGAATAAAGGAATCGAGATTTCCGATTATACTCCCGCGGCGTTGGCTTATGTGACTTGTCATGGCAGTACCCGGTCGCTTGGCTCGGCGGTTGAAGCGGGATGGATTGATCCGTCAATCTGGACTGACAAAAGTTCATTAGACGGGGATTGGGAAGACAGTCTTGTTTTTGGTCCGGAGATCGACTTCAGGATCAAAGCCTTTCAGGATTGCATTTTGACCATCGTCATTCCTGGAAATAATTTCCAGGCCGAACGGGCGCGCGATGATATGATCAAAGTGGCTAATCGGGCCGGCTTCACGCGGGTGAAGTTAGGGACACTGACTAATCTTGGAAACGATGGGACAGGATTTTATTATCTCCGATCGCTTTGTTTCGACAATGGAGCGAATACTGGTGTCGGTTGTCTGGTCCAAGCGACGGCTTACGATGGCCCACTTCTGCGTTATGTCATTTGGTATGAACCGGCGACCAATACGGGAATTGGCGATTGGAGCGAACTAGATCCGAACGATATTGATTAACTGAAACAGCGATTTCTCATTCACTTCCTTTGAGCCCTCTGTTCGCCGTGGCGAATGGAGGGTTTTTATTTTTTGTGTTAAACTCTAACCACTATGGTAACGGAACGAACAATGATTGAAGCGCTCGCGAAGCAAGTAGGGGAGGAGGTTAAGGCGTGTGGTTGGGTCACCGTCCGGCGCGATCATGGCAAATTAATTTTTCTTGATCTGCGCGATGCGAGCGGAACGGTGCAAGCTGTGGTTTTGCCGAGTCAACCGGACGCTTACGCGATCGCCAACACCTTGCGTCCCGAATGGGTGGTGGAAGTGTTTGGTGTGGTTAATAAACGACCGGAGAAAATGATCAACAAGGATGTTTTGAACGGCGACATTGAATTAGCAGTCAGTTTAATTAAAGTTTTAAATCCCGCCGAGACTCCGCCTTTCGATCTCACGAGTGACGGGCGGGAGATCGGTGAGGAAAGTCGTTTGAAATATCGTTATCTCGATTTGCGCCGACCCCGGTTGGCGAGGAATTTGCGTTTGCGTCATCAGATTATAAAATTTATTCGCGATTATCTCGCCGAACAAAGTTTTATCGAAGTGGAAACGCCGATTCTGACCAAGGCGACGCCGGAGGGTGCGCGCGATTATTTGGTGCCAGCCCGACTTTATCCGGGACAATTTTACGCCTTACCACAATCACCGCAACAATATAAACAACTACTGATGGTTGCTGGTGTCGAAAAATATTTCCAAATCGCGCGCTGTTTCCGCGATGAAGATACGCGGGGTGATCGGCAACCGGAATTTACTCAACTCGATCTCGAGATGGCTTTTGTTGGTCAAGAAGCGGTGATGAATTTAAACGAGCAACTCTTGATTGAATTGGTGCACACGTTGGCGCCAGAAAAGAAAATTTTGCAAACTCCTTTCCCGCGTCTCACTTATGCCGAAGCGATGAGTAAGTATAAAACTGATCGACCTGATTTGCGTGAAAATAAAGAAGATGGAAATGAATTAGCTTTTGCGTGGGTGATAGACTTCCCGTTTTTTGAAAAAATTGAAGGTGGCAAATACACCTTTACTCATAACCCATTTTCGGCACCTAAATCCGAGCACCATGACTGGCTGATGAAGGGCGAACGAATCGACGAAATTCTGACTAATCAGTATGACATTACCTTGAATGGTTTGGAGATCGGCGGGGGCAGTATTCGTAATCATCAACCCGAAGCGTTGAAGGCGGTGTTTAAAATCTTAGGTCATTCCGACACCGACATTGAAGCGAATTTTAGCCACATGCTCCGTGCGCTGGCTTCCGGCGCCCCGCCACACGGCGGGATCGCCTGGGGACTCGATCGGCTAATTAGTATTTTGGCTGGCGAACCCAACATCCGCGAAGTGATTGCTTTTCCCAAAACCGGCGAAGGTCGCGATCTAATGATGAACGCCCCCGCAGAAATTAGTCCCGAACAGTTAAAGGAGTTAAAACTCAAAATCGTTTCTTGAAATGACTGAAACTTTTGCCGTGCGGGTGGGGGAGTTTGAAGGGCCGATGGAGCTTTTGCTTGAGTTGGTCGAGGAGCGCGAGCTTCAGATCAATCAGGTCTCGCTCGCGACGGTGGCGGATAGTTTTATTGAGCATTTGAAAAAATTACCGTCTACCCGTTCCATCGGCGGGCAAGCCGAAATGAATGTGTTGGGAAATTTTGTCGTCATTGCTTCAACTTTAATTCTCATTAAATCGCTTTCGCTTCTCCCAACACTCGCGGTGACCGGCGAAGAGGAGGAACAGATTGGTGACTTGGAACGCCGACTCAAACTTTATCAACTGGTCCGCCAAACAATGTCCTTGCTTCAAACAGCCCTCGCGGGGCCGGCAATTTTTTACCGCGATTCGCGAAGCCGAATGATCAATCCCGTTTTCTCACCGACCGCGGAGATAACTTTGGCTAATCTTAAATTAGTGATGGAGCGTTTGATTCATGACTTGCCGAAGGCCGAAACCCTGCCCCAGACCACGGTCAAACGTTTGGTTAGTCTGGAGGCGGTGATTGAAGACATTACTCAGCGCGTCCAAACCGCGCTCTCGATGAGTTTCAACGATTTCGTCAAAAATAAATCTACTGATTGGCGAAAAGAAAAAATTAATGTCATCGTCAGCTTTCTCGCTCTGCTTGAACTTTTCAAACAAGGGCTAGTCAATATCACTCAAACGGAACACTTCGCGGATATTAAAATTGAGACCAAAGATTCCAACATCCCGCGCTATGGCTAATTAGGTCCGTCTCGGGTTATAATGAACAAACTATGAAAATAGGCATAATTGGTTTTGGCATCGTTGGCGGAAATACGGGCAAGGTGTTGGGGAAAAAACACCAGATTTTTCCCTATGACAAATATAAGAAACCGTATGATTCTGGGGCTAAATTAGAGAAATTAGTGGCTCAAGCCGAGCTCGTCTTCATCTGTGTGCCGACGCCGATGAAGCCTAGCGGGGAGATGGATTATTCGGCGATTCATAATTCCTTAGCGGCACTTTTAACTGAATGTCAAAAACAAGCTCGAGAGCCACAGACCTTGGTGGTCGTGATTCGCTCCACCGCCGTTTCCGGCACGACGGATTTATTAGCTGAAAAATATCCTTTTCGATTTGCTTTCAATCCGGAATTTCTAACCGAGAAGAACGCCTTGCGAGATATGCAAAAAACCAATCGAGTGGTTATTGGCGCGAATGATCAAATAAGTCGTCGAAAATTAGAAACAATGTATCGGAAGGTTTTTCCTAAAGCGAAGTATGTTTTTGTTGACCGAAAAACCGCCGAGATGATTAAGTACGCCGCGAATGTGATGTTGGCGTCGCAAATTTCTCTCGCCAATGAAATTTATAATATTTGCCAAGCGGTAAAAGTTGATTACGAAACAGTGAAAAATATTATTTTACTCGACGAACGAATTGGTCGAAACATTACGGTTCCGGGTTGGGACGGCGATTTTGGTTTCGGCAAAAAATGTTTTCCTAAAGATTTGAACGCCCTTATTTATCTCGCTCGCGATAATTATTATCGGCCATATTTGCTGGAAGAAGTTTGGCGATTGAATGAGAGAGTTAGGAAAAATAAAGATTGGCTCAAGTAAAATGTTGACTCTCGAAGCCCAAATTGAAGCCGTCCTTTTCTGGAAAGCGGAACCACTAACGATTTCGGAACTAGCTCAGGCTCTGGTACAGACCGAGGTGGAAATTAACCAAGCACTCGGAACTCTTTCGACCCAGCTTCATGATCGAGGTTTGGCTTTGGTTCGAACTGGTGATGAAGTAATGTTAGGAACAGCCAAAGAAGCCGGAGAATTGATTGAACATCTAACAAAAGAAGAATTGGCTCGTGAGATTGGGAAGGCGGGGCTCGAAACTTTAACTGTGATTCTTTATCGCGGTTCAGTCAGTCGGGCCGAGATTGATTATATTCGCGGAGTTAATTCCAGTTTCATTTTGCGAAATCTTCTAATCCTCGGTTTGGTTGATAAAATTCCGAATCCCGCCGACGCGCGGAGTTTTCTCTATCGACCAACCTTTGAACTTTTTTCTTGGTTGGGAGTGAAGGAATCTGCGGAATTGCCCGATTATCAGCGTGTGATGGCTGAACTCACTCCGCCAACAGTTGCCACATCATGAAGCCAATTTCATCAATTCCTCAATATCTAATCGCGGGGATCGCTTTGGTCTCAGCTTCGTTTGGTCTCTGGTCAAATTTACCCAACTGGTCAGCGCCCCGCGAAATTTTAGCGCGTCCCGCTTCGGCAATTGATTATTTCGCCTCGCTTAATCTGGAAGCGAAAGCGGTTTTTGTTTACGAGCCCGATACGGGTCGAGTGCTCTATGCTAAAGAGGCGGGGGAGCGTCTGCCAATTGCTTCGGTCACCAAACTGATGACGGCTCTAACCGCGTCCGAGCTTTTACCCGATTCGACAATTATTCCGCTCGCGCGCCGTCGTTATCATCTCAAGGATTTAGTCGCGCTTACATTAGTTAGCTCGTCTAACCAAGGAGCGATGGCTTTATCCTCGGCGACCGCCGAGGATCTTAACCGTGACTTGGTTAGTGAAATGAACACGGAAGCCGGCGTTCTCGGCCTCAAACAAACCACTTTTTCTAATCCAACCGGGCTCGATCTGGCTGACGGCCAGGCTGGGTCATACAGCACCGCTTATGATATTGCGCATCTCTTTACTCACATTCTCGCGGTGCGTCCGGAATTACTCGCCGCGACCAGATTTGAAGAGATCGAGACCGCCACGGTTGAGGGCGTGCGTCATCGTTTCCAAAACACGAATGAAATTATTGGTGAATTGTCGGGGGTGCTTGGCTCGAAAACCGGTTTTACCGATATTGCCGAGGGTAGTTTGGTAATTGCTTTCGACCGCGGGTTAAATCAGCCCGTGGTCGTCGTAGTTTTAGGTTCAAGTGAACAGGGTCGTTTTAGCGATGTCAAACAATTAGTTGAAGCGACGGTTAAAACTTTCTTACCCACCACGATATGACCCCCAATGTTGTTCTTGATGTCGTTAAAGTTTTCGCGCCGAGCGCGGTGGCTTTTTTTATTGGAATATCAATTACGCCGATCCTCACTCATTATTTATACAAACATAAGATGTGGAAGAAACAAGCCGGCAAGATCGCGCCAGATGGTCGCCCGACGCCCATTTTTAATCAACTACATCGCGAGCGCGAAGTGGGGACACCGCGTCTCGGCGGAATAATTATTTGGGTGAGCGCTGGTTTGACCACCTTAATTTTTGCCCTGATCGCGACGGTTTATCCGACCTTGTTGGCCGAAAAACTGACCTTCCTTAGTCGCAATCAAACTTGGTTGCCGTTCTTTACTTTAATTGTGGCATCGCTAATTGGACTGGTGGATGACTGGTTAGAAATTAGAAGTTCCAAAGGGGGATTATCTTTCCGCCATCGGCTTCTTTTGGTTACCCTGCTTGGGGTTTTGGGTGCGCTGTGGTTTTATTTTAAACTCGGTCGTTCGTCAATCGATATTCCGTTCAGTGGCGAGCTGGTAATTGACTGGTTGATTATTCCGTTTTTCGTTTTAGTGATGATTTTTCTTTTTACCAGCAGTGTGATTGATGGTCTTGACGGTTTGGCCGGCGGAGTGATGGCGATTATTTTCGGCGCTTACGCGGGCATTGCTTTCTTCCAGAATCAGATTGATTTAGCCGCCTTTTGCGCCGTCGTGGCGGGGGCAATTCTCGCTTTCTTATGGTTCAATATCCCGCCGGCGCGCTTCTATATGTCGGAAACAGGAATTCTCGGATTAACTACGATGCTGACGATCGTTGTTTTTCTTACCGAGTCGGTGGTGACGCTACCGATTATCGCCTTTCCACTTTTCGCGACCGTGTTGGTCAATGTGATTCAATTAGGATCGAAAAAATTCCGTCACGGCAAAAAAGTTTTTCTCGTTGCGCCGTTGCATCACCATTTCGAAGCGTTGGGTTGGTCGCCGGCAAAAGTCGTGATGCGTTATTGGATTATCGGTGTGATTATGGCGGTGATTGGAATGATTATTACCTTAGTCGGTCGCTAAAATGATTTCTTTAGCTCGCAAACAAAGTCGCCACTTCTTCTTCTTTATTGTGGCGCTGACTTTAGCAGGCTTCTTGATTTTTTCTTCCGCCGCGCTCGGTCTCTTGAGCGGTGATGGGGCCAATTATACTCGAATCGTTTGGAATCAATTCTCGGTTTTGATTCTTGGTTTAGTGGGTTTTATTTTGCTCGGCCGATTCCCATATCATTGTTGGAATAAAATCGCTATTTGGTTATTGCTAGTTTCTTTTGGCCTGACTTTGTTGGTTTTTATTCCAAATTTGGGAATTAAAGCTGGCGGCGCTTACCGTTGGTTAGAGATTGGCTCAAGAACTTTCCAGCCGTCGGAATTATTAAAGTTTGCTTTTGTTATCTATCTAGCCGCTTGGCTAGCGAAAATTCGCGAGCGAGTGACTACTTGGCAGTCGGGATTTTTGCCTTTTTTACTTTTAGTTGGTTTAGCCGGAGCAATACTTATTGCTCAACCAGATATTGGAACTTTCGTGGTTCTTTTCAGTTCGGCGTTGGCAATGTTTTTTGTCGCGGGCGCGAGATGGCGACAACTAGGTGCGATCCTTCTTATCGCCGGCGTTAGTCTCACGGTGATTATTTCGATTAATCCTTACGCCCGAGAACGAATTTTTACCTTTTTGAATCCCGAGGCGAAGAAAGATTCTTCCGCTTGGCAAATAAATAAATCTTTACTCGCGATTGGGTCCGGTCAACTGACCGGTCGGGGCTTCGGTCAAAGTCTCCAGAAATTTAATTCTCTGCCTGAACCGATTGGGGATTCTATTTTTGCCGTCACCGCCGAGGAATTTGGTTTGCTCGGTAGCGTGATTTTAGTTTTCTCTTTCGCTTGGTTTGTTTTTTGGGGGTTGAGAATTGCTTCGCGCGCGCCTGATCGTTTCGGGCAATTGTTGGCGGTCGGCTTAACCGTTTTATTAGCCACCGGCGCGTTCATTAATATGGCCTCGATGCTCGGTCTCTTACCTTTAACTGGCATCCCGCTTCTTTTCGTTAGCCACGGCGGAAGCGCGCTCCTGTTTTCTCTCCTCGGCTGTGGTATCATAATGAACATTGCTCGATCATCTCGGCACTAATTAATTATTTTTTTATGAAAATTGTTTTTACGGGCGGGGGGACAGCGGGACACTTCTATCCGATTATCGCGGTGGTGGAGGCGCTCGCCGTGGAGGCGCGCGAGCGCAAGCTGATTAATCTCAAATATTATTTCCTGTCCGATAATCCCTACGACGAACGGGCATTATTTGAGAATCAGATTGAGTTTCGGCGCGTGCGCGCCGGTCGTCTCCGACGCTATTTCTCGCTTCGAATTATCCCCGATTTCATTCAAGCCGGTCTCGGCATTATTGAAGCGATTTTCAAACTCTACTCGATCTATCCCGATCTAGTTTTTTGCAAGGGCGGTTACGCCAGTTTTCCGGTCGTTTTTGCCGCCCGCTTATTACGAATTCCAATTTTCGTTCACGAATCAGATTCTCGCCCCGGACGAGTTAATCATTTCGCCGCGCGGAGCGCAGTGCGGATTGCCCTCGCTTATTCGGAGGCGGCCACTTTTTTCCCGGCCGAAAAACAAAACCGGATTGCGGTGACGGGCAATCCAATTCGTCAGGATTTACTTTATCCGCTCGCGCAAGGCGCTCGCGAGTTCTTGGATCTCGAACCGGAATTGCCAATCGTTTATGTCACCGGCGGTTCGCAAGGCGCATCTGCCATCAATGAAACTTTGCTCGACATTTTACCCGCTCTGTTGGAGAAATGCCAAATCGTGCATCAGGTGGGTCAAAATAATTTAAAAGATGTCACTCAACGCGCGTCGGTGGTTTTGGAAAAATCTCCTTGGCGCGCGCGTTACAAACTCTTAGGTTTCCTCAACAGTTCAGCCATTCGCATGGTCGCGGGCGCGGCAACGATCGTCGTGTCACGCGCTGGCTCGTCCATTTTCGAATTTGCCCAATGGGGCTTACCGGCAATTCTGATTCCGATTCCCGAATCAATCAGCCACGATCAACGCACTAACGCTTTCACTTACGCGCGGACCGGTGGGGCGATTGTCATCGAGCAGGGGAATCTGACACCTTCTGTTCTGCAATCCGAAATTCTCCGTTTAATTGGTAACCCCGAATTACTCGCTAAAATGCGCGCCGGCGCCAAAACTTTTGCCCGTCCCGACGCCGCCCGCGTCATCGCCGAAGAATTACTCACCCTCATCCTCCAACACGAGAAATAAAAAACCTCGTACAACCCTATTGTGGTTGGACGAGGTTCCCCTGTGTTTCCCTTCTCGGGCTGAGTCACCCCTAGAGTTCCCCGAGGATCGAGATCTCCAAGAGTCCTGACTTCCCTGACGCGTTACCTAAAATCTGAAATCAGGTCTAGACTTTGGTAACATGGCTCTTGCTTGTCCGTATTTTACGGAGGGGAGAGCGAGCATCGTGTGGATGATAAGCTATCTTTGCACCCCAATTGAAGACGACTCTGTAAACTCCACACTAGCTTCCTACATCATACACGAATCAGTTTTCCTGTCAAGTGTTTGGAAAAAGCGCTTGGGTTGCTACAATAGGAGCATTATGTCAGCGATTGTCAGATTTGCGCCGAGTCCGACGGGGACGCTTCATGTTGGTGGTGCTAGAACCGCGCTGTTTAATTATCTTTTCGCCAAACAAACTGGCGGGCAGATTTTTTTGCGGATTGAAGACACCGATCGCGAACGGTCGAAGCCGGAATTTGAGCAAAATATTCTGGAGAGTTTAGACTGGCTCGGTTTTAAGTTTGATAACTCTCAACCAATTCGCCAATCTGAACGGACGGCGATCTATCGCGAAGCTTTGGAGAAATTAATTTCGAATGACACAGCTTATATTTCTAAAGAAGAAATTAGTGATGATAAGAAGAGGGGAGAGGTGATTCGCTTACGCAACTCTGGTCAGAAAATTACTTTTACTGATCTGATTCGGGGTGAGATTAGTTTCGATACCACCGAACTCGGGGATTTTGTCATTGCTAAAAGTCTTGATGAACCACTTTATCACTTCGCCGTGGTCGTGGATGATTGGGAAATGAAAGTCTCGCATATTATTCGTGGAGAAGATCACATCTCGAATACGCCGCGGCAAATTTTGATTCAAGAAGCGCTCAGGGCATCGCGCCCCGTTTACGCTCACATCCCCCTTATTTTGGCCCCGGATCGATCTAAATTATCGAAACGGTCTGGTAGCGCGGTGTCGGTGACGGAATATCGCGAACAAGGATTTTTGCCCGGCGCGCTTCTCAATTATCTCGCTTTGCTCGGTTGGAATCCGGGCACGGACCAAGAAATATTTTCGTTGGACGAATTAATTAAACAATTTTCACTGACTAAAATTCAAAAAGGTGGTGCGATTTTTAATCTGGAGAAGCTCAAGTGGTTGAATCGTGAACATCTAAAACTAGCCGGGGATTCGATTTGGGAAAATATCTTTACAGTCGATTGGCCGTCTGATTTGCGCGCTCGAGTGATTCCGATTATTCGTGAACGAGTGGCAACTCTGGCGGAAGGGGAATCTTTAATTGCGAGCGGGGAGTATGATTATTTTCGGACTGCGCCGACGATCAATCGAACTCTTTTGAAAACTCCCGAGACGTTAGCGAAAACAATAATCTTGCTGGACGCTCTTGCCGAAACTGATTTTACCGCCCCGCAAATCAAAACCGTGCTTTGGCCGTACGCAGAAGAAGCCGGTCGGGGCGCCGTGCTCTGGCCCTTGCGGATGGCGTTGACTGGCAAAGACCGTTCACCCGACCCCTTCACCGTGGCCAGCATTTTAGGCAAAAAAGAAACCTTGTCGCGCTTGCGCCAAATCACTAACAATGTGGAGTAGGGGAGTCAAAATTATTTTTGGTGTCGCTTTCTTTGGGTGGCTAATAATTCAGACCTCATCGGTAAACAGCGCCACCGTAGATGAATTACGCTCGCAAATTGACGGGCATACTAATGAAATAAAAAAACTGGAAATCGAGATCACCGGCTATCAGCGTGATTTATCGGCGACGGCTAAAACGGCATCTGGACTTCAAGGAGAAATTAATCGGCTGGAATTAACGCGTAAAAAGTTGGCGGCTGATATTAAAGTCACCGAGAATAAAATTGACCGGACAGATTTAGAAATTAAAAAAATCACCCTAGAGATCGGTCGGAAAAATCAAACTGTAGATGATCGCCGGTCGGCACTGGCGGAGAGCTTGCGCGAGTGGCGCGATCGAGATAATGAATCGTTATTTGAGATAATGCTCACTTATAACCAATTGGCCGATTTCTGGAACGAACTCGACCAGTTGTCGGCCCTGCAACGGCAGGTGCAGGGCAACATCGTCGTTCTCCGTTCTTTGCGGGCGGAACTAGAGGTGTCGAAATCGGCGACGGAAAAGGAACGCGCCGAGCTGTCGCGTTTACGACTTCGTTTGGCAGATCAAAAAATGTTGGCGGAAGAAAATAAAGCCGAAAAAGATCGTTTGCTTAAATTAACAAAAAATAAAGAAGCCAATTACCGAACCTTACTCGCAACGACGCAAGCCAAGAAGGATGCCTTCGAACGAGAGTTGTTTAATTTCGAATCTCAATTAAAAGTTATTATTGATCCAAAAAGTATTCCGTCGGCCGGGAAAGGAATTCTGGCTTGGCCATTGGATGATATTTTTATCACGCAACGATTTGGTAAGACGGTAGATGCGAAGCGTCTCTATGTTTCGGGAACACATAATGGGGTTGACTTCCGGGCGGCGATGGGGACGCCAGTCAAGGCTGTGCTCGCTGGTGTCATCACCGGAGTTGGGGATACTGATCGAGCTTGTCCCGGCACTTCCTATGGCAAATGGGTGTTGATTAAACATGCCAACGGTTTGAGCACGGTCTATGGTCATCTCTCACTGACCAAGGTGGTAGCTGGCGAAACCGTGACCACCGGTCAGATAATTGCTTACAGCGGGAGCTCGGGTTATTCAACTGGTCCGCATTTGCATTTAGGTGTTCTAGCGACCCAAGGGGTCAAAGTGGGGGAGTATGCTTCCAAATCTTGCGCGGGGGCAATCTTGACCATGCCCTTGATTAGTGTGGAAGCTTATCTTGATCCGTTGGTCTATTTATGATATTTTTATTAAATGTTTAAATTTATTCTCATGGTGGTGGTCATTGTGGCGGTGCTAATCTACTTTGATGTAGACTTGCGACCTATTCTTGACAAAATCACCTCAATGTTTCAAAACTAGACAGGGGAGGCAAAGTATGCTAGCCTAGGGATGGTCTTACATTATAAAGCTATTTTCAATAAGTTAGGCAACGATGCCTAACTTATTTTACTTCTATGATTACCTTTAACAGCATCGGCTTAGCCGGTCTAACGGCGTTGGCCCAATTTACTTCTTTAGCCACTGGCACGACTTCAACTCTCCCGCCGGAGAGTATTCCTAGTGAGACAGTGACGGCGGAAGTTCGAGAGTACACGGTTCCCGAGCTGATTCAGGGGTTAAGCTCCCACTATGGTGTGGATGGCGCGTTAGCGCTTGAAATTGCCCGTTGCGAGAGTCGTCTCCAGCAATTCCGTGAAGACGGGTCTTTGGTGCGTGGTCGGAAGAATCCTGCTGATGTGGGTGTTTTCCAAATTAACGAAAAATATCATCTAGCGCGAAGCCGGGCCGAGGGATTCGATATTTATACGACTGCGGGCAATATTGGCTACGCGATGTGGCTAATGAAGCACGACGGCGATCGGCATTGGCATTGGAGTGAGAAGTGTTGGGGGTAGTTAGCTTCGGGTTGGGTCGGGAAAGATATATTATGCGACCCACTACATATTTAAACAGATCCCACTCCCCCTTGGGCTATTATTTGAATCCAATTTACTTTACCTGACGGAGTAATCGACTCAAAAACAATCTCAAGACCTTCTTTAGTTAAATAGTTTTTAATTTCTTCCATTGTAAAATAACTAAAAAATCTGCCGTCGTCTTTTTTCACCTCTTCTTCTGGACCATCCGGTTTTTTCTCTTTAACGGCGAGATATAGATGACCGTGGCTTTTAAGTTTTTTTAGTAATCCCTTTATTGTTTCTCCAACTTTTACCTTGGGGATATGGAGCAAAACTGCTCGTAGAAAAATAGCGTCAAAAACTTGGTCCAGTTTCCCCACATTTGCTAAATCCATCACCAGAAAAGAACCGCTGGGAACTTCTCTCTTAGCAATATCAACCATTTTTTCTGAAAAATCTATTCCGACTACTTTAAATCCTTTGCTGATCAAATATTTAGATATAGTTCCACCACCGCAACCAGCATCAAGAATTAGAGCTCCCGGCGTCAAAAAGTTAACAAATTTATTTGTACCCACTATCCCCCAGTTATCATTCTGATGTTCCTTATGCCAATCCTCGGCGGTTAGATTGTAAATTGATTTTAGGTCCATACAATAATTTTATCACAACCCCGGGCAGTTGGCGGCGGGCGTGTAGCCCGCGCGCTTGGCTTCCTCTACTGACGCGAACCAGACTTTATTTTCCTCCTTAATCCTTTGCGCCCCTGAACACCACGGGTAATGATATTTGGTGCCGTTCTTTGAGCCGACCAAAGTGCCGGTTTTTTGACTTGGAATGTTTTTTGTAGATGTGGCGAGTGAAGTCCCGACGCTTCGGTCGGGACCCCGACTTAACGTCGGGGCTACCTGCTCCCCTACCGAGTTCTCAATTAAAACCGGCGTTTTGGCCTCTTCAATTTTCGACCACCGGCCGAGACCGAAGCCAAGTGTCCCGACCAAGATAATATTGATCGGCAAGAGCCAGGGCTTGATTTTATTTAAGCGTTCGATTATACTCATATCTTATGGCGCATCGTAAAGCTGGCGGTACCGCTCGAAATCTTCGTGATTCCAACCCCCAATATCTCGGGGTGAAGCTTTCGCATGGCTCCACCGCCAAACCCGGCGCGATTATTATCCGCCAACGCGGGACTTATTTCACGGCAGGAAAGAATGTCGGGCTCGGTAAAGATCATACCATTTTTGCTCTCACCTCGGGCATCGTCAATTTCAAAACTAAACGGAAAACTAATTATGACTCTCGTCAGCGTTTGGTGAAGGTCGTGAGTGTGGTTTAGATTCTGATTCAACAACAAGTTGGAAACTGGTTTTTATTTCGCCGTGTTCAACTGGGATAGTGTGCGCACCAACTTCCTTGATCGGCCGATCTAGTTTAATCCAATCCGACTCAATATCGAAACTCGTTTGCGCGCGGAGCGCTGTGGCGAGATCATTGGCATCAAGACCGTCGAAGAGATGACCGAGGTCGTTGGCGCGCTTGGTGAGACGAACCGTGACCTTCGCTAGATCAACGGCCTCTTTAGTCAAGCGCTCGCGTTTCTCGGCGAGAGCCGTTTCCATTCCTTGTCGTTTGAGTTCGGCTTGGGCGAGATTCGATTTCGTCGCAATCGCACCTAGACCGCGGGCAATAATAAAATTTCGTCCGTAACCGGACTTAACTTCTTTCACCTCATACTGCCGACCCAATTTCGGCACATCCTTCAGTAAAACAATTTTCATATCGCCAACTATATCCTATTTCCCCTCTCCTGCCACTATTGACAAACCATTTCGTTAGGTATTCAATAAGAAAGGAATTTGTTCTTGAGTGTGTACTCAAGATTGACAATAAAAAAGAATAAGGAGATGGTTATGAAGAGTTATGGTAAATTTTGGTTTGTTGTTATTGCCACTACGATATTAGTAGTATCTGAAGTTGTATTTATTGTTTTCTTAGCGAGATCATGGATTTTCCGGGAGTCGGTGCCAAAATATCAGTTGTCCGATGACGATCTAAGCACAGGAAATTTTGGATTGGTTCTGATCGGAGGAGTATCATTCATGGTTGTTAGTTTTCTAGTGATATTGGCTTGTGCTTATTTGTTTAGAGACAAAACTTGTGTGACTAACAATGTTGATGATGGTAGTTGGAGCTGGCCGCCCTGAGAAGATTCAATTTTGTCATGGGTTAGTTGCAGTTAATTCCCGGGTGACCAGCAATGGCCGCCCTTTTCTTTTTTAAAATTTTTCATCAAATTTCTTCCTATACCACAACCATCCGATCGTACAGATGTGGATAGGTAGAACTTAGTTTAGTCAGATAAATAAAATTTGACAGACAAATAAGAATGGGTGCATAATGATTTTAGAAAGCGAGGTGTGGCTGTGAAAGGTATTTGTGAAGACTGCGGGGGAAATAAAAAGGTTCATAAAAATACTAAGACTGGCAAAATCGTTTGCCCAATTTGTTGTCGTAAAGATCCTAATACCCACGAAGAATGTTTTGGGTGTAAAGAAAAAAGACCAGTCGTGGCGTATGATGAATCTAATAATCCTCTCTGTATAAAATGTTACAACCAAGACTCGACTTTATTTGAAAAATGTTTCGGTTGTGAAAGAGACAAACCGGTCCACATCCGCGACATGTCGGGTAAACCAATTTGCCATACCTGTTATCAACCCCAATGGCGTTTGGTTACCAAATCCTGAACTCCCCTACCACGCACGGGGAGTTTTATTTTTCATTATCTAAGATTATACCGTAACAACACGATCGTAGATGAGTGGAATAATCTTTTATTTTAAAATTTTGGACAAAAAAAAGGGACCCGCCTGATATAAAATATCATTTAGGTCCCGGACTTCGGACAAGTACCACGGACATTGGACTTTAGTACGAAGTATGCAAGGAATTATGCGTCCTGCCGCGCATGCGTCGTGTTGGAAAGACCTAAATAATGGGTGGCGGGGTGAATACATCTATTACCGATGGTTCACCCCACCACCAAGTGCACAACTATTTTCTATTTTACTTATTCACCAATCACTGTCAACCTTGACTTCACTTTATTTCTGTTGGTTATTTTCCTTGTTTAAGAAACTCAATGGCGCGGAGGAGAACGGGATCGGTCGAAGTGGCGCTGGTGCTAGTCGCGGCTTTGACGAGAATGTCGGGCTCGAGACCATTGTCTACGAGCGACTTGTGTTTCGGCGTCAGCCACTTGGCGATGGTTACTTTAAGCGAGCTATCGACGGTGACGGGAATAAGTTCTTGAACCGAACCCTTACCGAAACTCTTTTCTCCAATCAAAGTGGCGATGTCATATTCCGATAGCGCGCCGGCGAGAATCTCGGAGGCCGAAGCGCTCCCGCCGTCAATCAGAATCGCCATTTTTAATTGCTTGGTAAAAATATTATAACCGTAACTATTATAACTTTTTTCCTCTCGATTTTGTCCCCGACTTTCAATCACGATTGGTTTGCCAAGGGGTAGGAACCAAGACGCCATATCCACTGCTGACTCGAGCAGGCCACCGGGATTACCGCGCAGGTCAAGAATTAATTTATCGGTTTTAGTCGTGATGAACTCACGGAGGGCGGTGCGGAAAGCGCTCGAAGCATTGGCGTTGAAATTATAAAGCTGGATGATAAAAACGCCATCCTTCACTTCGGTATCAAGCGTGGGAATAGAAATCTTCGCCCGCGTGACCGAGATAGTCTGATCAGGTTGATCGGCACGTCTCACGGTGAGAGTCACCGAGGTGCCGATCTCGCCTCGGATTAAATTAACGGACTCGACGAGTGATAAGGTCCCCGTCTTGTGCTCGTCAATTTTAATAATCTGATCTCCCGATTTAATCCCCGCCCGCTTCGCGGGCGTGTCTTTAAGCGCAGTCACCACGGTCAAGATGTGGTCGCGGACGTCAATCTCCATTCCGACCCCACCGAAATTGCCAGTGATATTTTCCTCAAAGCTCTTTTTCTCTTCTGGCGGAAGGAAGATGGTGTACGGATCGCCGAGCGAATCGGTCATACCGCTAATCGCTCCCCAAACGCGTTTCTCGGTAGTCGAAGTCGCGGTGGAGGTACTGGAATGACTATTCACAAATCTTTCGTCCAGAATTTGCCACGCTTTCCAAAAAGCCGTCAGATCAACATTAATTGGCGACACCACGGCGCCGTCGGCGATGGAAGTTTTTCCCGCGCCGATGAGCAGACCACTACCGAAAACAATCGCAAGAACGAGTACGGCGCTAAGTCCAAGGATAAGATGTTTAATCGCGCGAGGCATAGTTTGAGTTTTAATTATATATGATATACTGGAAGAACTGCAAGTATGCTTACACGACGCGAGTACAAAGGTTTGACTTGGATTGATCTCGAATCTCCTACCGAGTCGGAGCTCAAACAAGTCGCGGATGAATATAAGATTCATCCTTTGGTTGTTGGCGAGTTGACTCAACCGTCATTGCGCTCGAAAGTTGATCTTTACAGCGACTTTATTTATCTCATTCTCCACTTCCCAATTTGCCAGATTTGCTATGGCGAGCGGAAGGAGAGCAATCTTGATACGGAAGAAATTGATTTTGTGATTGGTCGAGAATTTTTAATTACGGCGCATTATCAGCCGATCGCTGGAGTCGCCGAATTCGCCACTGTTTTCCAGCCGAGTCAGCTGGAAGGTCGCGGTCAGGATAAAATGCACGCGGGTTTATTATTTTATCATTTGGTCCGCCAACTCTACGGCGAGTTGGCGACCGGGCTCGATTATATTAATGGCGTTTTGAAACAAGCCGAAAAGAAAGTTTTTGCCGGTCAAGAATTGGCGATGGTCAAACTCTTAACGGAAGTTAATCGAAACTTGCTGGACTTCCGTTGGGCGCTCAAACATCACCGCGAAGTGCTCAACTCTCTTATTCTAGTCACTAAAGAATTTTTCGATGATAGTTTTCGTTATCACTTAGGCGTGGTGATTGGCGAATATGACCGGATCTGGGCGATGCTCGAGAGCAATCGTGAGACCTTTACTGATTTACGCGAAACTAATGAGTCACTTCTTTCGATCAAGACCAATGAGACGATGAAAGTTTTTACGGTGGTGGCGGTTATCTTTTTCCCACTCACTCTCATCACCCAATTTTTCGGGATGAATGTGACTTTGCCGATTGCCGATTCGCCTTATAGCTATTATTTTGTTCTCGCGTTGATGTTGGGGACATTTTTTGTAATGTTGGCGTTGGCTAAATATCGTCGATGGCTCTAACTTCTCCACTGCAAATTTACGATACTCTCGCCCGCGGGGTTATCCCCTTCCGACCGCCGGCGGGGAAAAAGGTGACGATGTACACTTGCGGACCGACGGTTTACGCGCCGGCGCATATCGGGAACTTGCGTACTTTCGTAGTGAGCGACTGGTGGCGACGGACGCTTGAGTGGAGTGGTTATCAAGTTGAATCGGCAATGAATGTGACTGATGTGGATGATAAAACAATTAAAGGGAGTCGAGAAGCTGGTCTCCCGCTTGCTGGTTTCACTAATCAATATGAGAAAACTTTTTTTGCCGATCTTGAATCACTAAATGTTGAACGATCAGACATTGTCCCTCATGCCACTGAATATATAAAGAATATGATTGAGATGATTAAGGTCTTACTGGCTAAAGATTTTGCCTATCAAGCCGACGATGGAATTTATTTTCGCATTGCCAAAGTGAAGGGGTATGGCGCCTTGGCTCAACTTAAAAATCAACCATCTGATGATAAAGAGACGCCGAGCGATTTCGCCCTTTGGAAATTCTGGGACGAAGCTGATGGCGAAGTAAGCTGGGAGGCGCCATTTGGCGATAGCCTCGCCAACAAGGCGGGCAAAGGTCGGCCTGGCTGGCACATTGAATGTTCGGCGATGATCCGTGCGGTTCTCGGTGACACCATTGATCTTCACTTGGGTGGCACGGATCTTATTTTTCCCCACCACACGAATGAAATTGCCCAGTCCGAGGCGGTGACTGGTCAACCACTCGCGAGGCACTGGCTTCATATTGCTTTCGTCAATATGGCGGGAGGCAAGATGGCGAAGTCAGAGGGGAATACGATTACTCTGGCTGATATCATCAATCACGGCTTTTCGCCGTTGGCCTATCGCTATTGGCTTCTCTCGGCACACTATCGAACACTAATGAATTTTTCGTGGGACGCGCTCGAAAGTTCGGCGATAGCTTTAAAAAAATTACAAAATCGCATTGCCGACCTTACCACTGTCCAACACTCGGTGTTGGACAAAGTGGGTACGCCGATTATTGAGTATTTAAATAAATTTACGGAAGCCATCAACAACGATCTTAATTTACCGGTGGCGCTGTCTATTGTCTGGGAACTTCTTGACGATCACAATTTCGCTCCAGAAAACACGCTGGTCACCATTCTCGAATTCGACAAAATTCTAGGTCTCGACTTAATTTCCGCCACTCAACCCCTCGCTATTCCTTCCGAAGTCGCACAACTTCTCGCCGACCGCGAGTCGGCGCGAGGCGCGGGCGATTTCGCCCGCGCCGATTCCCTTCGCCAACAAATCACCACCGCCGGTTATACTGTTGATGATACTTCAGATGGTCCTAAGTTGAGAAAAATTTAGTTCATACAATAATGAAATAATAAATTATTCCGTATCTACACGATCGTGGCGTTACGGTATATTTTAATTTGAAACCATTACGCGCTATTGACAAAATAATTTAATTTTGCTAAGGTAAAAGTGGCTTGGATCATTGAGAATCCGCCCCTAGCGCGAGGGTTTCGCGTTTAATCTGAATCTCGAAAGGAGAAGTAAGATGTTCCACCCTATCCAATGGTGTCGACAAAGACGAATTCGCGCTCTGCAACTCCGTCTACTCGAGCTTGATATGGAGATTGAGCGGTACCAGAAATGCTTTGATCTTCTGGTCTCAACAACCATGTTGGCAAGTCGTATGCCGGGGCGCATGCGACTGATCGACTTAAATGTTGATATTGCGAGATGCCAGTTCGTTCTTGACCAAGTTGGTCCTCGTTTGATTCATCTGAAGGACGAAAAGTTTGAGACCGTAAGGAAAAGGAGGAGTCTAGAACTTCTGATTGAGCAGAACTGAAAAAGTGTGATGATCGTTAATGTGAAGGGGGTGGGCAATGCGCCTGCCCCTTTTTTTATCCCCACGCCATCCCCTCTTCATCCACCAATTAAGCTTTGCATTTTACACTTTTAACTTTACACTTGCAGGTATGGCGACTGCCACTGCTCCATTTACTAAACCCGGCCTGCGTGTGCCTCCGCAGGATATTGTCGCCGAGCAGGCCTTGCTCGGTTCAATTATGGTCAACTCGGCCGGTTTGAATGAGATTGCCTCTTCGATTAAGCCGGACGATTTCTACGCCGAGAAACACCGCCGGATTTATAAAGCGATGCTGAAACTTTTTGACAAGAGCGAGCCGATTGACTTGGTTTCGTTGACCTCTGCCCTTCAAAGTGCCAAACAACTCGAGTCAATTGGGGGTGCTAGTTATCTCGCCGAGATCGTCAACACGGTCCCGTCGGCGAGCAACCTTGGTTTTTACGCCGCAATTGTTCGCAAGAAATCCCAGCTTCGTCACTTGATCGAATCCGCCGAGAAAATTTCACAACTTGGTTATGACGAAGGCGAAGACATTGATAATATTTTCGAATCCGCCGAGAAGGCGATTCTCGGAATTATCAGTTTTACGAAAAAAAGTTTTACGACCCTTAAGGATAGTTTGGCTGAAGCCTGGGAACGATTCGAGCGACTCCATAAGTCAGATGGAACGCTTCGGGGTGTGCCCACCGGTTTCAAACAACTGGATGATAAATTAGCCGGCTTACAAAAGTCTGACCTCATTATTCTCGCCGCGCGTCCGTCGATGGGCAAGACTTCGCTGGCGCTTGATATCGCTCGCCATGTGGCGAAACAACAAATTCCCGTCTGTGTTTTTTCGCTCGAAATGAGTTCGCAACAACTCGTTGATCGTCTGATTGCCGCCGAGAGTCATGTGGATTCTTGGAAGCTTCGCACCGGTCGATTGTCGGCCGATGATGAATTTGCGCGGATTCGCGACGCGCTGGATAATCTCTCCAAAGCGCCACTTTTTATTGATGATGATGCTTCTAACAATATTACAAAAATGAAATCCGTGGCCCGCCGACTGAAGGCCGAACACAATCTCGGCTTGATTGTCGTGGATTATCTTCAACTAATGATCCCGCGTCGCGATAGTGATTCGCTCGTTCAACAAGTGACCGAAATCTCGCGCTCGCTCAAGGGTCTCGCTCGTGAGCTCGATATCCCAGTGCTCGCGCTCTCGCAACTTAATCGCGCTGTCGAACAGCGCGGTGGTCGACCGCGGCTCTCGGATCTCCGCGATTCCGGTTCCATCGAACAGGATGCTGATGTGGTAATGTTTATTCATCGGCCGGATAAATATGACGAGGCCTCGGACAAGAAAAATATCGCCGAAATTATGATTGAGAAGCACCGCAATGGTCCGACCGGTTCGATTGAACTCTATTTCGACGAACAGCGCGTGAGCTTCACGAGTATTGAAAAAAGTGATTTCGGCGCGTTTACTTAATTTAATTTTATATTTTTTAATCTATGCCCGATAATATTGTTGATCGTCTCGTGGAGATTTTCCGACGCTTTCCCGGCATTGGCCCGCGCCAGGCGCGTCGTTTTGTTTATCACTTGCTTCACGAAGGGCGAGGGTCAATCGATCGTTTTGTCGCTGATCTCCGCGCGCTTCATACGGCGGTAACACAGTGCGAGCAGTGTTTCCGTTTTTATTCGGCCAACACTAATTATCGCTCGGGTCACACTTGCGATCTTTGCAGTGATAGTAGCCGAGATAATAGTCTCTTAATGATTGTGGAGAAAGATGCTGACTTGGAAGCCATCAGACAATCGGGTACTTATCAAGGAAGCTTTTTTGTTTTGGGTGGGCTAATTCCGATTTTAGAAAAAGATCCTAGATCCAAACTTCGTCTCCCTGAACTGAATGCGACCATCACCAAACGGTTGAGTGAAAAAAGTTTAGTCGAAGTGATTGTCGCCTTGGCAGTTAATCCCGAAGGCGATCACACCATTGAAATTCTTAAACAAACGCTTGAACCGTGGACCAAGAAAGGATTGAGGTTGACTGTTTTAGGCCGAGGACTTTCGACCGGCACCGAGTTGGAATATTCCGATGCCGATACAATTAAGAACGCGCTGGAGAATCGATCTTAGAAATTTTAACTTTAGTGAAAAGCTGACGATGACCGCGCTTCACGCGATAGCGGACTTTCGGTTTGTATTTAATCACCACCACTTTCTTGCTCTTGCCGGTGGCAATCACTTCGGCGGTGACGGTAGCGCCAGAAATAGTTGGCGTGCCGAGAATTGTTTTCTCACCGTCGTCGGTGAGTAGCACTTCCTTAAACACGACTTTCTTCCCGACTTCCCAATTAGCCGAGTCAGACAATTTCTCAATCGTCAAGGTTTCGCCCTCGGCGACTTTATATTGTTTTCCCCCGGTTTTAATCACTGCAAATTTCATTACTTCATTATACATATTGCCTATTTTTGCGCAAGGCGGTAGAGGCTGGTTTCTATTTCCAGTATTGTTGGAAAAATTCTTGAGGCGTGACGATAATAGTGGGCAGAGAAAACTTTTTTAATTTCGGCGTCAGGAAATCTTTTCGATCTAAGGTGATTAAGAAATCTGCTTTATTATCCAACGCCCCGGCTAAGATTGGAGCATCTTCTAAATTGATCAAGTTACTAATCTTTTTTACCCGACTAGGTTTGGGATTAGAAACGATGTTGATTTTACTCCATTCGAACAGCAAATCTAGTTTGTTGAGATTGGTAAAATATTTGCGACTGATTACTTCTCTCACTTCCATTTGAACATACTGATTGATATAAGTTGTCAAATTACCGGCTCTAGATTCACGACAGAGACGAAAAGAACCGCCCGTCGAAGAAAGTGTTGCGGCGACGAGGATACTTGAATCTAGGAAAACCCTTACTCGCGATAACGGTGTCATTTAACCAAGTGATGGATATGATTTGCGAAATAATTCCTTACGAATCTTCTTCGCTAGCGGTTTAACTTTTTTCCAAATTAAAATGTCTTGATCGGGAGCGACTTCTTCCCACCCCAGCCGATAACGACGTAAAACGGTCGCAATTTCACGTCGCGCTTGAGTAATTGGTTTTTCAATAGTGTTAAGCATGTTCCTAATCCTACCCTACTTTTCCCCTTCCGCCAACTTGACAACCAAATTTAGTGATGCTAACCTAGACATGGGTAGTTTGAGTAGGTCATTGGCAAGTCAGAGTTAAACCTTGATGGTGTTTGTTATCATCATCGAACCGCGCCATCGAATAAACTCTCACGAGTTGCCGGTGGCGTTTTTTATTTTTCACCTAGTATCTCATAAAATCCACGACCGTATTTTTTATGGTATAGACAAATGTTTCTATTCGATTAGAATATAGATCTATGGTAGATAATATCGGTCCAAAATATATCATCAAAGTTTATAATCACGAGTTTGGCGTGCACGGCGTCTTGGTGATTGACAATACTAAACTCGGTCCGGGCAAGGGTGGAATTCGCATGACGCCAACGGTTGGTGAAGAAGAAGTGGGTCGGCTCGCGCGCGCCATGACTTATAAGAACGCACTCGCCGGCATCCCCTTCGGTGGGGCGAAGGCGGGTATCGCTTTTGATCCCAAAACGATTAACCCTAAATCGGCTGACGCCGATCGGGTAAAAAAGAAAATCGTCGAATGGTTCGCTCGTGAACTTAGACCTTTGCTATTTAAATATTACATTGCCGGTCCAGATATCAATATGACCGAGAAAGAGATGGCGATTTTTGTGCGCGCCGTGAGTAACAAGCGCACCGCGACCGGCAAGCCCAAACACTTAGGTGGTCTACCGCATGAGCTTGGCTCGACTGGTTATGGTGTCGCGGAAGCAGTTAAAATTGCTTTGGCACATAAAGGAATTCCCTTGGCTGGCGCTCGCGTGGCGATTGAGGGTTTCGGCAATGTTGGCGTCTTCGCCGCGCGTTTCCTCACCGAAGCGGGAATGAAAATTGTGGGGATCTCGGATTCGAAAGGAGTAATTTATAATCAGAACGGTTTACCATGGAAAGAAGTGCTTAAAGTTAAAAAAGTGAAGGGTTCGGTGATCAACTTTTTAAATAGCGAGAAATTAAGTAATGACCGAATTTTTACTCTGCCGGTGGATGTGCTGATTCCCGCCGCTTTGCCCGATGTCATCAACGCCAGCAACGCCGATCAGATCAAAGCGTCCGTGATTGTGGAAGGCGCGAATATCGCGGTCACCCCCGAAGCGGAAGCGAAACTCTTGGCTCGTGGTGTGCTAATTGTTCCCGACATTATTGCCAATGCCGGTGGGGTCATCTCCTCTTACGCCGAACATCGCGGTTATTCCGCCGAAAAAATGTTTAAACTAGTCAAACAGAAAATTACGAAAAGTGTGACTACTGTTCTGGCCGAATCTCAAAAAACTGGCGAATCCCCCCGCGTTGTAGCCATAAAAATAGCAAAGCAAAAATTGTTTTGAAATTTGCTTTTCAAAAAGAAAACAAGTAGTGTTATTGTAGTCACATGATCTTTGAAAGGAGATGTGAATGAACCAGCAGCAAAAAGAAATAGAGAGAAAACTAAATAGTACGAGTTACCCTCTCTGGGGATTTGCTTTACCCACTATTGGTCGGGTAACAGGAAGATGTACAGGGGATATTTATTGTTTTGGAGACAATTATGGATTCGAAAATGGTAACGGCGTAGAATATGAGGAAGAAGATTATGCAGTCTTTCTTGAAAAAGTACGAACTCTGGAGGATTTGCGTCAGGGTTTACAAGAGTTAAGCCCTTTCGCTAACGATGCTTTGGCGATAGCTGAAACAATGGACGAGGAAGAATTTATCGAATTTAAGATCGCCCTGGCCTACGAGAGAGGAATAATGATGGCCGGTGTCGGTGAAAGTAAACTTACAAACAGATACTTGAGTTTAGTTCTGCCAACTTGTCTTTTGAAAGCTGCCCCACTTGCGCGAGAGGCCAATGTTTCTATCGGTGTAGCCATGTTGCGACTGGTTGAAGAAGGTATCGACATATTTCCCCCCTGAACGCCGCTATCTTTCGATAGCGGTTTTTTTATAAACTCGGCTTGCGGAAGTTTTGCTTAAAAGCGTTCTTTTTGCCGGGCGCACCCTTGAACCACGACGGCGTGCGGTATGCCGGCTTACCTTGCTTCCCGCCCGTTTTGTCATAATTTTTCATATGGTTTTTCAATAGTTAACGGTTCAATTTCTGAACCAGTGTTGGTAATTCTAATCACATCCTTATCAATTTTTCCAAATTCTTTCCGCGACGAATTGAAGTGATTAACGGTCGTAGCAAGCGCGTTGCCGAGTTTGTCGTGGTAATCTTCATAACTTCGGAGATGCTTCTGCAAATTCTCAATATTTTTGCGAATCTCTTTGGCCGATTCCTCGATTTGCAGAGCTTTCAATCCTTGCAACACGGTTTGCAAATAAGCCAGGAAAGAAGTGGGCGAGACAATAATAACATGCTTTTCTTTGAAAGCATACTCAATCAAGTCGCGAGTATTGAGCTTGACTGTGCCCACTTGTGCCACGAGCAGATCGTAATAAATTGCTTCGTGCGGAATAAACATAAAGGCAAAGTCCATTGTTTTCTCGGCGGGCTTTACATATTTCGCCGTCTCATCAATTCGGCCCTTGAGATCTTGCTTGAAAAGTTTTTCCAATCGTTCTTTCTCGGCTGGATCGCGCTCACCCACGAGCCGATTATAGTTCTCGAGCGAAAATTTGGAATCAATCGGGATAATCTTATCTTTTACAAACACGACCGCGTCCACAATCGTGCCGTCGGTAAAAGCGTATTGCATCTGATAACTGCCCGGCGGTAAAACATTCTTGAGTAAAGTTTCGAGATAATACTCACCCAAAATCCCGCGTTGTTTCGGATTTTTGAGAATGTCTTGAAGCGACTGGAGTTGATCGGTGAAAGAAATGACCTGTTTATTGGTTTCGTCGAGCTTGGTCAAGCGCTCTGTCACATCGCGGACAATTTTGTTCGTCTCCCCAAATTGCTTCTCGAGTGATTGGTGTACCGTCTTATTTGATTCCACCAATCGCGCGTCGAGGACGCGTGAGAGCTCGGCATTGGTTCGCGCCAGTTCGTTCAACTGGTTCTGAATTAGAAGTAAACTCTGATCATTTGCTCCGTTACTCCCCTCCTCTTTTCGCCGGCCCATCACGCGAGCAACCACAATCCCGACCCCGATCCCGACCACGGCAATAATTACGAAAGTAATAGTAGTATTAGACATGATTTGATTTTAGCACAATTGCCATAATTTGCTAAAAGCTATAAGCTGAAAGCGACCTGCTCGGCCCTATCGTTCCCGATCCCGATTCTACAAGGAATCGCGGATCGCGGATCCTCGATTTCGTAAACGAAATCGGGACTAACTATTATGTATCATGTATATATCCTCAAACTGAAAGATAATTCCTATTACACTGGCAGTACTAGTGATTTGGAAAAACGTTTGTTAAATCATAAAAATGGTCGAGTGAAATCAACAAAAAATAAACGACCTTGTCAATTGATTCATGAAGAGAGTTACAGTAATCGAAGCAAAGCTCAAACCAGAGAGTACCGAATCAAAGGTTGGAAAAGTCGCCTAGCGATTGAACGTCTTATCAAAAAAGAGTAGTATCAAGATATGATCGATGTGGTCCCGATCCCGATTCTACAAGGAATCGCGGATCGCGGACCCTCGATTTTATAATAAACTTCGTTTAATAAAATCGGGGCCTCATCGTCTAGCGGCTAGGACACAAGCTTCTCAAGCTTGGAACCGGAGTTCGATTCTCCGTGAGGTCACAAATCGTAGCGAAACTAGGACGACAACTGCTTGTCGTCCGGGCGATTTTTGAAGGCACAGGCATAATTTTTCAGAAGAAAAATCGCCGAACCGGGGTCGGCAAGTACTTACATTTTTTGCGAATTTGTGAAGCAAAAAATTTAGTAACTTGTGATCAAAATAGATGAAGCACGCGAAGCATTCAACCCGTCTCGCAAAATCCACCTAGAAATGCTAGAGTTTTAGTGTTATTTGAAATAAATTTATGGCAAACAAAAATCTTACAAACGCGAAACGGGTAAAGAACGACGAATTTTATACCCAGTTCGACGATATTCAGAAAGAGATTGGAGCTTATCTGGAATACAACCCTGATGTTTTCCGTGGCAAGGTGGTGTATTGCAACTGTGACGATCCGTTTGAAAGCAACTTCTTTCGCTATTTTGTGCTCAATTTCAATAAGCTTGGATTGAAACAGCTTATCACCACCAGCTACAAACCCTCGCCCGTAGCCAACACGCAACTGGCTTTGTTTGGTGATGACAAAACTCTCACAAAATCTAAAAGCCTGCCTGCCGGTAGGCAGGGTCGTCCGAAGGTAAATGCCAACAAATTTATTATAAACGAAGTGCACGACATAGACGGCGACGGCGAGTTCAACTTGAAAGATGTTGCCAAGCAGTTAAAGACAAACAAACACAACGAATGGACGCCGCTAGAGAGCGACGGCGATTTCCGTAGTGATGAGTGTGTAAAACTACTTAAACAATCCGACATCGTGATAACAAATCCGCCGTTTAGCTTGTTTCGTGAGTATCTAAAACAACTCATGGATTATAAAAAGAAATTTCTGATTATCGGCAACATGAATGCTATTGCTTACAAAGAAATATTTCCATTACTTAAAGAGAATAAAGTTTGGTTAGGTAATAATTGTAAAGTCAATGCAGGCGCAATGTTTTTTGAGATACCCGAAAAAATTGCCAATTTGGAACAAGTCCGTGAAATAAAAACAAATGAAAGTGGTAAGAAAATATATATCACCAGAGTGCAAGGAGTTCGCTGGTTCACCAACCTCGACCATGGGCGCCGTCATCAACCGATACCACTTATGTCCAAAGCAGAGGTTATAAAGTTTGTAACAAAAAAACCATTTGATCAATATTACAATTATGATGCGATAGAAGTTTCATTGGTAAAAAATATTCCAAGCGATTGTAAGGGTGTAATGGGTGTGCCGATTAGTTTTCTTGATAAATATAGTCCTGAACAATTTGAGATTATTGGTTTAGGAATAGCAAATTTGGGTCTATCAGTAGGAGTTAAGCCGTATAAGCCAGAGCATAAAAAATTTCGGAAAGAAATACAAAAAAGAGGAACGGTTAATGGTGATTTATATATGATAAAAAACGGAATTGTTGAAGTCCCGTATGCGAGAGTTTTAATTAGACATAAGAAAAAATAATATGACAATTAAAAATAATTCCGGCGAGATGATTATCTATGAAGGCGCGGATGGGGCGCCTAGTATTGAGGTGCGTGTTGAGGGTGAGACGGTATGGCTTTCGCAAGCGAAGTTGGCGGAGCTTTTTGGTGTTACTCCGCAAAACATAACGATTCATCTAAAAAACATCTTTACGGAAAGAGAGTTGGATGAAGTCCGAACTTGTAAGGAATCTTTACAAGTTCAAAAAGAAGGAAATCGCAATGTTAACCGCACGGTTAAAATTTACAATCTCGATGTCGTGATATCGCTTGGGTATCGTATAAGCTCGGATATTGCCACTCGCTTTCGTCAGTGGGCTACTGCGCGACTTCGTGAATATATTGTTAAGGGTTTTGTGATGGACGATAAGCGACTCAAGGAAACTGGCGGGGGCAATTATTGGAAAGAACTTTTGTCTCGCATCCGTGATATTCGATCTAGTGAAAAGATGTTGTATCGGCAAGTTTTAGATCTCTATGCCACAAGCGCGGATTATGATCCAAAATCTCTACACTCAATTAAGTTTTTCAAAATTGTGCAAAACAAATTGCACTATGCTGTCCATAAAGAAACAGCGGCGGAAGTTATTTACAATCGCTCTGATAGTAATAAAGAATTTATGGGTTTGACGGTTTTTGAGGGAGATTTACCTGTGTTGGAAGAAGTGAGAATTGCTAAAAATTATTTGTCCGCGCGAGAGTTGGAAAAATTAAACAGACTGGTCTCGGCATATTTTGAATTGGCGGAATTGCGCGCTATGGATAAGAAAATGATGCATATGACAGAACATATTGCGTCATTAGATAAATTACTTTCTGGTTATGGCGAAGGAGTTTTGATTGATGCGGGGAAAGTAACACATAAAAAAGCTATGGAAAAAGCTGAAGCGGAGTATAAAAAATTTCAAGCCAAAACACTTTCTCCCGTTGAAAAAGCATATTTGGAAAACATTAAATTGTTGGAGAAAAAGGTGGAGAAAAAATTAAAAAATAAAAATTAATAAAAATTTTAATATTATGAAAACAACTTTAAAAACCAACATCACTGTGAAAGATATTTGCGAGAGATAAAAAATATGAAGAAAAAAGATAAAAATAGTATGAAAAAGAAATTGCCTGACAATCAAATTGCGTTTTATCAAACACCGGATGGCTCGGTGAATATTGAGGTTTTGTTTGCCGAAGAAAATATTTGGCTTACGCAAAAAAAAATGGCGGAGCTTTTTGGCTGTTCTGCTGATAACATTTCACTTCATTTAAAAAATATTTATAAAGATGGCGAAATTGACCAAAAATCAACTAACGAGGAATTCTCGGTAGTTCAAAACGAAGGCGGACGGAATATTGAAAGAAAAATTATGATGTATTCTTTGGAGGCCATTATCGCTGTCGGCTATCGCGTGAGTTCCGAGCGAGGCGCGCAGTTCCGCCAGTGGGCGACTAAAATTTTGAAAAACTATATTCATAAGGGCTATGCCTTGGATGTTAATCGTATGAAATACGGATCCCGTTTTAGCGCCAGATATTTTGATGAGCTTTATGAAGAAATAAAAGATATTCGCACGAGCGAGCGGAGAATTTATCAAAAAATTACCGATATCTACGCGACGGCGATTGATTATTCGCCTAAAGCGGATGAGAGTAAAGAATTTTTTGCCACCGTGCAAAACAAACTGCATTTTGCCATCACTGGAAAAACGGCGGCGGAAATTATCACAGAGCGGGTTAGTGGTAAAAAAGAAAAAATGGGATTGACTTCATGGCGGCGATCTCCGCAAGGCAAAATTATGTCAAGCGACACGGTGATCGCTAAAAATTATTTAGACAAAAAAGAACTGGAACATTTGAATCGCATAGGCAATATGTATTTGGATTATGCCGAAATGCAAGCGGCGCGTGGCAAAGCGATGACAATGCAGGACTGGATTGTAAAGCTCAACGCGTTTTTGAAATTCAGCGAATATGAAATTTTAACCAACGCCGGAAAAGTGAGCCATGAGGTCGCCGAGGCGCTGGCGCTTAAAGAATACGAAAAATATCGCGTCATTCAGGATAAAAATTATATTTCTGATTTTGATCGGGAAGTCAAGCAATTAAAAAACAGGGTAATAAAAAATGTAAAAAAATAATATGAAAACAACTTTAAAAACCAACATCACTGTGAAAGATATTTGCGAGGGGTTCGTCTATAACGAACTTGAAGGAAAGGGTTTGTTTGGTTTGTCTGGCAAGCTGACTATCCAACCAGAGTATCAACGCAATTATATTTATGCGTCTGACGGCGGTAAAAGAGAGATTGCCGTTATTGAATCACTACTCAAAGATTACCCAATAGGATTGATCTATTTTAATAAAGTTTCTGAAAACAAATTAGAAGTTTTAGACGGGCAACAGCGTATCACCAGTGTTGGACGTTTTGTGACTGACAAATTTGCCATCAAAGATGAAAATGGGATGCAATATTTTGGCACTATGGCAGAAGACAAGAGAGTCAAGATATTGGAAACAAAACTGCTAATTTATGAATGTGAAGGGACAGAAAGCCAAATAAAAGAGTGGTTCAAGACAATTAACATAGCTGGAGTTCCGCTCGTTCCCCAAGAATTGTTAAATGCGATCTATTCTGGACCATTCGTTACGCTAGGTAAAGAAGAGTTCAGCAACAGTCAAAATGCCAATATCCAAAAATGGAGCGCGTACATAAAAGGCAGTGCAAACCGACAGGCATTTTTTGAGAGAGCTTTAGACTGGGTGAGTAAAGGGAATATTGATGATTACATGAGTATTCATCGTAACGACAAAAATATCAATGAGTTAAAAAAATATTTCAACGGTGTGATTGACTGGGTTTCTAGTATATTTACTGAAGTTGAAAGCGAGATGAGCGGACTTGAGTGGGGACGACTGTATGAAAAGTATAATACGAAGGCGTATAATTCAGCGAAGATATCAGCCGAAGCACAAAAGCTTTACGCTGATCCTTATATAAAAAATCGCAAAGGTATTTTTGAATATATTCTCGGTGGTGCCACTGACACAAAATTGCTTGAAGTCCGAATTTTTGATGAAGCAACCAAGAAAGCGGTTTACACAACACAAACCGCTACGGCTGAAAAGAAAGAGAAATCAAACTGCCCGCATTGCGCCATTGGTCATGACGCTAACAAGAGTAAAATTTGGAGTTTTAATGAAATGGATGCCGACCACGTAGCCGCTTGGAGTAAGGGCGGTGCAACTTCGGCAAAAAATTGCCAGATGTTGTGCAAGACACATAATCGAGCAAAAGGTAATCGGTAATAACTAAAAAGGGCTGTTCTCGCTAACCCTACTAACCCTAAAGGTTTGTGTTTTGCTTGTGTACCATATTTATTGACTTAAAACATAAGGGGCGATAGTATATAGGAGGATAGCAAGTCCTGAAATTGCGTAATTTTAGGCAAACCTTGAAATAGTGTAGGGAGGATTGGCGATGAAAAGTTCGAGAGCCGAAAGAGCCGCTGGTCAATTAGAGGAGAGGGAACGCGCGGTTGAATTTTGGCGGAAGCATATCGAGCATCTGATAAGCAAAAGATTAGTGGAAGATCTCGCCCTGCAAGCTCTCGTCGATCTTGGTGTTACTAAAATAAAAAACATTGGCTGGCAAGGAGGGAAAATTCGGCCGGGCAAGCCAGGTCAATGGGATGTCTTCCGTGCTCTTGCGGGGAAATTCAGCCAAGTTGAATGCTTAATTCTCTCCGATCTTTCGGTCATTGATTTGGCCATCGCCACGCGACGGGTTCGTTTGTTGAAAACAGGGGTTGACCCAAATAATTCCACTGAAGTTGCAGAATTTGATCGTATCCAGCGGATGTCGTCTAGCGAAGTTGAACGCTTGACTGAAACTTATTTTGATCTTGAGCTTGAGCGTCTCGAGGCTAGTCTCGCTGACTGTGATCCAAGTCGTTGAATTACAGGAGACCCATCGCGGGTCTCTTTTTTTTATCGCTTCTGCCACTCTGGTTCTTGTCTAGCCAGAAGTTTTTCTTTGTCTTCGGGATGAAGCATAATTTCTTCCACGACTCGTTCGAGTCGCCCGGCTTGCGAACCTTTAACTAAAATAACATCGCCCGATGCCAAAAGAGGTTGAAGTGCTTGTCCCGCTTCGCGGGCGTCGTCGAAATGGAAAAGTTTTTTTGACTCGAAGCCAGCCTCTGCAGCGCCATCATTGATAAACTTAGCCCGCACGCCGACTGTAATAATCAGCCCGCAAATTTTAGCGGCTATTTTTCCAATTTCCCGATGCGCGTCAATAGTGTAAGTACCGAGTTCGAGCATATCACCCAAGACGGCAATTTTGCGCCCGTCATTGGGAAAATTTTTAAGTGTTTCCAAAGCGGCAGTTGTTGCTTCCGGCGAAGCATTATAACTATCATCAAGAATTAAAGTATTTTTAATTCCCTCGATCAATCGGCCTCGCCCGGGTGGCGGTTGATAAGTTTCTAACGCTTGAATAATCGGCAAAATTGGATAGTTCGCCGAAACGCCAACGGCAAGCCCGGCCAGAATGGCGTAGAGTTGTTGGCGACCGTAGAGCTGGGTGAGTCGGAGAGGCAGAGTGTGGCCGGCGTAGTCAATTTTGCCCGTCAATCCTTTTAACGAGAGTTGATCGTCACTAATTCTAATCTCCGCTAAATTATTCCAACCGAAACGAATAATTTTCCGTTGTCCCAATTTTTTCTCCGCGATAAGTTTCTCCACCAATTCTCGAACGCGCTCGTCATCGGCGTTTATCACAATCGTCCCCTTCGGTTTGACCACCTTGAGCAGGGCTCCCTTCTCGGCAAAAAGTGCTTCTGGTGAGGGGAAAAATTCAACATGCACTGGCACGAGAGGTAAACTAGTGAGAACGGCGATATCCGGACGAAGCCACCGACCGAGTGATTGAATATCGCCAACACGATCCGCCCCGATTTCAAGAACTAGCCATTCCGGATACGGCGTTCGGAAAATAATCAGACGAAGACCGTGAATAATATTTTTCAACCACCCAAGCGGATGGTGCCAAGCGTTGGCGGCACCCAAAATTGTGAGTGGCACGCCGATCTCGCTGTTATAACTTTTGGGACTTGCCCGAACGGTGGTCGCGGTTTGGAGCGCCAGAGCGATCGCGTCTTTAGCGCTGGTTTTGCCCACACTGCCGGTGATCGCCACAATTTTGGGCTGATAACGGTAAAGAATCAGCTTGGCTTCCCAGCGAAGAATTAGGGTAATTAAATAACGGAAAAATGATTTAATCATACTTTAGCGATCGGGGGTAATTTGGTAGTAGTTTAGCAGAAATTTGGTGATATTAAAAAATGGTTTAGTTAAAGTTGCGGAAGCATACTCGGCGCCTTGAGGTTCAACCGCGAAGAGAAAGACACTAAATCGCGGCTGGCTGGCGGGGAAATAACCAAAAAAGGAGTGCAAAAAACGATCGGGATAATAACCGGCACCGGGTTTCGAGATTTGAGCCGTCCCGGTCTTGGCGGCCACTTGATAACGAGGCAGACTTTCTTGGATATGAGACAGGGCCTTGTCACCGACCTTAACGAGCATTGCGGTAATCGTGTTCGCTGTTTCGGCGCTAACCACTCGACTCTTGATCACGGGCTTAGTTTCCACCGTCGGCTGATTCTCATAATCAATTTCTTTAGTGACAAAAGGTTGAACTAGCTGACCGTCATTGGCCAACGACGAGAGCGCGGTAAGCGCGGTGAGTGGGGTCATCGAAATGCCTTGACCGAAAGAGGCGGTGGCGTATTCAACCGCGCGATGATTTTTAAAATTGTCCTGGCCACTAATCTCGCCCGGGAGATCAATCCCCGTTTTTTCGTTCAAAAGACCAAAGGTTTGAAAATATTTTTCGAACCGATCCATGCCTAATTGTTGCATCACATAAATCGCGCCGGTGTTGAGTGATTGATTGAGAACTTCTTGCATTGAGACAATCCCCCGTCCACGGCGATCCCAATTTCCAATCTCTTGATTGCCGAAGGCAATAACTCCGCGATCATCATAAGTGCTGTCGGGAGTAACGACTTTGGCATCGAGACCGGCGCTCATGGTTAGCAGTTTGATAATCGAACCCATTTCGTAGGCGCCTTGAACTAGCGGATTGGTTAGATTTTTGATATCAAATTGTTTACCACCCGGATCGAAACCGGGCCGAGCGCCGAGAGCGATAATCGCGCCAGTTTTAGGATCCATAATAATTCCCCCGATTAGCTTTGGATGCCAAGCGGTGTTAATCGCTTCTAATTCTTGTTCCAAAAAGTTTTCCACTGTTGGTTCGATAGTGGTCACGATGTCTCCAAATTGTGCATCGGACGTTGACGCATCAGTTAGACCAAGGAAAAAGTGCCCGAGGAAATTGGAAAAACCGAGTGGGTCGGCGCGACGCAAAATTTGATCATGCTGTTTCTCGAGGCCATATTGACCGGCATAATCATTTTCTCCGCCCTGGGAACTCATCCGGCCGAGCAAGTGCGCCGCTAATGTCCCGCCTGGGTAGTAGCGCCAATTTTCTTCAACGAGTTGAACACCAGCGAGCTGGAGATTTTTAATTGCCTCGGCTTGTTCGGCGGTTAAATGAGAAGCTAATTCTTCGTACGGATCATTAGGTTTGCCGGCGCGTTTTAAAAAATTAGCATAATCAAGCGGGGTAATTGCGGTGAGTGCGTTGTAAACTGCCTCAGGATTTTTAAGCTGGGTGGGATTAATGACGAGAGAATAACCCGACTGAATGGTGGCGCCAGAAACCCGCTGGCCGTCACGGCTGGTGAAATAAATTGTTCCACGGTCAAAGACTTTATTCGCGGGTTTTTTATATTCCTGATCCGCTTCAGTTCGATAATTCTCCCCTTTCACGACCTGAACGAAAAAAAGTTTCGCGGTCAAGAGACTGGCCACGACCAGAAAAATTGCCGAAAGAAGATGGAGACGGAGATTTTTATTCTTGGCCATCACTACGCGAGGCGAGATAAGAGGCGTGGGGTTCAGACGCTAGGAAACCGCGAGCCAAAGCTAATTCAAGAGTGATACTATTGCGAAGCGCGAACGCCCGTGTTTCCAAAGAAGTAATTTCCTTAGCCACGGCGCTAGTTTTATGTTCTAGCGCGCCAATTTCTTTGATTTGGAAAGCGATACCATAGGTGAAAAAAATATAACCAACAATCGCGAGCGCAATAAAACCAAGCAGAGCAATAGTCTGCCCTTCGCGATGATCGTATGTTTTGGAAACAGTGCTAGTCATGTTATTAATTTATTTTAGAAATAATCCGCAGGGTGGCACTACGAGAGCGTGGATTTCGAAGTTGTTCGGCTCGGCTAGGTTTAATGGCGTGTTTAGTCAGAAGCTCTCCTTCCCCGGCTCGAACCCAATTACGAAAACATTCCTTCACGATCCGAGCTTCCAAACTATGAAAGCTGATCACCGCCAGTCGACCGCCTGGATTCAAGTGTCGCCAGATAGCCGAGAGACCGTCAGTGAGCGCGCCGAGTTCATTGTTGACCGCAATTCGCAAGGCTTGGAAAGTTTTGGTGGCGAAATGTTTCCGACCGAAACGATAACCTTTCGGCACCGCGCGGGCGATAATTTCGACGAGCTGGAAGGTGGTGAGAATCGGCGCGGTTCGGCGAGCGAGAACAATGGCTTCAGTAATCCGTCGGGCGTAACCTTCTTCACCGTAACGAGCGATGAGATCGGCGAGATCGGTGGCTGGCAATTCATTCACCAGTCGCGCGGCGTTCAAGCCTTCCGTGTCACCGTCCGTGAAAGTCATCAGAAGTGGGCCATCGGTCTGAAAGCTGAACCCGCGGGCCGGATCAACGAGTTGGGGTGATGAGAGTCCGAGGTCAAGCAACGCGCGGTCGAGGCGATCAATCCCGAGCGCCGAGAGATGAGTATCCAGATCGCGAAAGTTGCCAGGCCGAAAAAGTTTGGCGCTTGCAAGGTCGGCAAGATTTTGCTCCGCTCGGGCAACCGCTTCGGGATCGGCGTCCAAACCAATTAGTCGTCCCGTCGCGCCGATTATTTCGCCAATCGCTCGCGCGTGTCCACCATCACCGAGAGTGCCATCCAAGACGGTCAATCCGGGATGGAGATCCAAACCCGCAATCACTTCGTGTAAAAGAACTGGTTCGTGACTCATGTCAGGCGAGATTTAGAAGACGCCGATCTCGCCCAACTTCTCCGCTAAAACATCCGCTTGCTTCTCAATCTTCGCCACATGCTCACGCCACCTCTCTTCATCCCAAATCTCGATTCGATCGCTGATACCAGCAACGACCACTTTCGTCTTCAACCCGGCGAATTCTTTCAAAAAATCGGGAATCAAAATTCGCCCCATCGAATCCACCGCACTCTCGACCGCGCCCGCGAGCATGAAGCGATTGAAGCCACGGGTATCGGCCTGCCCCATCGATAAGCGCGAGAGCTTCTCCACCATCTTCTCCCACTGCTTGACCGGATAGACGAAGAGACAAGTGTCGAGACCGCGCGTGATCACCACCTTACGCCCAACGGTTCGCCGGAAAGTCGCCGGCACGGCAATTCTCTTTTTCAAATCTAAAATGTGCCGATATTCGCCGATGAGCATAAAATTTTTATTCCCAAAACCAACTCGCCCCACTTCAACCCACTGCCACTCTATTATAAACCACTCTCCCCCACTGTCCAACATACTTATCCACAGGCAAATTTAGACCCCAGTTTGAAGATTGATTACACGCTTGACTGAATTACTAGTAATAAGGTAAACTAAAAATGAGAGTCTGAGTCGTTCCCGTTTGTTTTGTTGGATGAAAGGAAATAAAGAATGTCTCTAAAGGTAAGATTGATCACCAAAGAGTTGAAATGCTCTACGTGCGGAAACATTCAAAGCATTCAACGAAAGCGAAGTAAGAATAGGGCTAAGGGGCACATTAAACATTTGTGGTGTTACCTTTGCAAAAAAAGAACACCTCATCAGGAACAGTAAGTAGAATAGTAGGTCTAACTCCTACCCTAAGCGCTCATTTGCGCCGGGTGGGTTTTTTTATTTATCTTCTCGAAAACTTTTGTGAACTTAAATTGGTTAACCATTTTTCGGTCTTAAGGTTGGGAAATAAATCACTTCGCGAATGTTTTATTGGATGGGAGGAATTTCCTCCTGACAAGGTCCGGCGTTTTCTTTTTGTTTAAATGTCTAAAACCGATATGCTAAATAATTCACGACCGTGCGCTATTTATCATACGGGTATAAGCGGGTATAAGTTTTTGATGTCTTACAAAACTCACGATCGTGGATTTATTAAGAACAGGGCTCGCTTTTACTTTGATAACAAAAGCGACCCTTGTGAGGTCGCTACGCAGTTCATGAAGCAGATTAAATGGTCGTTGATCGGTGTAATTCTTCCAACGGGAGAATCCGATCCTCGAGAAGCTTCTTGATCGCCATGTCAGCCTTACTCGATGGATCGAGAAATCCAGTAGTTTCAAATTGGATGACCCTTTTCTCTGCTCGCTCGATTGCTTTTTCTAATGCCATCCGTACATCGGTGGAAACAGTTTTTTCCCACATTACCATTATATAGCTCCCAAAAAAGAACTGGTTGAACGAGGCTAGTCACTAATTTATATCAACTAGATTATGATGTCAAATTTATTTCGGTCTCAAGGTGGGGAAATAAATGACTTCGCGGATATTGGTGGTGTTGGTGAGAAGCATCACGAGACGATCCACACCGATGCCGACGCCACCCGCCGGGGGCATGCCGTATTCTAACGCCTCCAGGAAGTCGTTGTCTTTTAGTTGCGCTTCACTATCCCCTGCCGTGTGATTCGATTCTTGGGCGTTGAAACGTTCAGCCTGCTCAAGAGGATCATTCAATTCCGAAAACGCCTTGGCAATCTCGAGTCCGCCAATCACCAATTGGAAAGCGTCCACCAGGGTTGGGCTATCAGTTCGACCTTTCGCGAGAGGCAAAGCTGATTTCGGATAATCAACAATGAAGGTTGGCTGAATCAGTTTCGGGCGACACACTTTTTTATAAATATAATCCATCACCATTTCTCGATTGGCGCCGGGTGGTAAAATGATTGCCAATTGCGTCGCCTTAAGCGTCAACTCGCGGAGATCGGCGGTTTCGGGATTGGCGATGAGCGCTTGCCGTTTGAGCAAATCAAAAAAAGAAATTACCTTAAATCGTTCACTAAAATTAATGAGTTGGGTGTTGTAAGTTAAACTGGCAGTTTTAGTTATTTTACGAACTAGTTTCTTAATTAATTCTTCGACAAAAGCGCGCTGGGCTTCAACGTCGCTGTAAGCTTCATAGAATTCCAACATCGTGAATTCGGGATTATGCGTCGCGTCAATCCCCTCATTGCGAAAACAGCGCGAGAATTCATAAATTTTAGAAAAGTTACCGACTAACATTCGTTTGAGGTAGAGTTCGGGAGAAATTCGAAGGTAGAGAGGCAGATCCAACGCTTTGTGATGTGTTTTGAAAGGGACAGCACTGGCGCCACCGTAGAGTGGTTGGAGAATTGGTGTCTCAACTTCTAGATAATCAGCTTTGTTCAAAATTTCACGCAAGGCAGTAATTATTGATGAGCGAATAAAGAAACGATTTTTAACCACTTCGTCCATCAAGCTATCCAGATAGCGTCGACGAAATCGTTCTTCAATATCGGTTAATCCATGCCATTTATCAGGTAGAGGACGAAGCGTCTTGACCAGTGGTTGCCACTCCCGGGCGAAGAGCGTGCGTTCTTGCCGTTTAGTGAGACCGACACTGCCCGTCGCGGTGATGAAATCACCACGATCAATCGTCTCGATGAACAAATTGAAACTCTCGTCACCGACCACATCTTGTTTGATGAGTGTCTGTAGTCGTCCGGTGCCATCATCAAGATCAACGAAACATAACGCGCCCTGATGTCGAAGTCCCATTACCCGACCGGCGATGGTCAGCGGTTTGCATCGTTTGGTGAGCGTGGCGAAGCGAGCGATTACTGCCTCAATGGTCAACTCGCGGTTGGTGGTGATGGGATAAGGATCCTGTCCTGTCGCGCGAAGGGTCGTTAGTTTTTGGATTCGTTCCCCACGAAGCTCATCGAGTGAAGCCATGGCAAGTGATTAAGCAATTCGAATAATTTCGTAGACCACTTCGCCCTTAGGCGTCGGTACCGTCACTTGGTCACCTTTTTTCTTTTTTAACAAATTTGAACCAAGTGGTGATAAATAAGAAATTTTACCCGCGGCGAGATCAACTTCTTCGGGCCCGACAATTTGATATTTTATTTCTTCACTTCCCGATTGCTTTTTAACCGTCAAGGTTGAACCGACTTCCGCTTGAGAGCCGTGATGAGTCGAGGGCGAAATAATCTCCGAAATTTTGAGCAGGTTTTCCAATTGGGCGATGCGATCTTCAGCCTCGGCTTGCTCTTCTCTGGCTGATTGATATTCAGCATTCTCCGACAAGTCGCCAAGCGATTTGGCAAATTC
>JAGVGK010000046.1 GCA_020057185.1 Minisyncoccota bacterium
AAAGTGGGAATTGGCCCATTGGCTGGTTCTGCTCGAGATGCTACTAACCCCGCTATTTTAGATATTGACGGCCAGATTCGGATTCGAGGGGGTAATCCCGGTCAGGACAAGTTGCTGGCGGTTGATGCATCCGCTGCCACCAATGGTTTGGCCACTTGGTCCGACGCGTTATTCAATCAGGTCTATTGGCTGGAAGCCGGTTTTGGAATTGTCCCTGACCCCTCGTTTGCCCCGCCTGGTGGAACGCCGGGAACTTATGTTAAAGAAAAAGTGGCGGTGGCGACAACGACAATCCAGTCAAGAATCACCGGTAGTTGTCCTAGTACGAATAGCGCAATCTCGGCGGTGGCGCAAGACGGCACGGTTTCTTGTCGATCTCTAGTCAGCGGTGTCACCACTGCTAATGGCGGGCTAACGGTAACAGGCGGAGGCGTTGGACCAATCAATTTAAGTATTAACGCCGGCGCGGGTTTGGATACCACTTCAGGACCACTCCAAGTTAAACCGCTAGCAATTGGTTCGGGGTTAGTGATTTCCAATAATTATTTAAAATTTGCCACTACTACGCCGGCCATAGATACTGCTTGTTCGGGAAACAATGTTTACTGGAAATATAATACCAGTAGTGGCAAATGGGATTGTAGCGCGTCATTAGGGTCTCGAAAGCCTGGTGAGTCTATTATGTATTTGAAAAGAATGGGAGGTTATACCCCAGACGCTTGCCCATCGGGGTGGACTAACTTCCCGATAGGTATTCTTGGTTATTACACAGAACAGGTGGGGGGGGGTTATCATAACTATGTCAGAATTTGCAAGCGGACTGTTCCTGCCGATATTTGTCAAACGATGTATTTGACGAACTCTTCTGGCCCGATCGGTTGCAGCGCTGTTTCTATTCCTAACCCACCCGCTTGCCCCACTGCTAATGGTTGGTCTGAAGCGAACATAAACTCCGTTTATACCCCCAACGCGGGCAATTATTGCAATAAAGTCCGCGTCTGCTCTAAGTGCAATTAGAAATTTCTCTCGGTATATTCTTTCACTATTTTTTCAATTGAACTTTTGATTTCAGAAAAGGCGACACCAAAACCGGATCGGAAATTGAGAAACTGTTGAACACCGAGTTGAGAAACTGTTGAACACCGAGTGTTCAACACACTAATTTTCCAAATCAGCTAGATCGATTAGATCAAGAGGATCTTTTGCTCCGCTTTCGGCAATCCATCTCTTGTATTCACTAGGTTTTGAAAATTGTTCTTGGATAAGTTTTTTGTCCAACAAACCACTCCAGCGATCTTTAATTATATAATCTTGCAAACTGGACCAGGGGTAAAGTTCTTCTTTATTTTTCCAATCGGGCAAAGTTCGACAGTTGCGATGGACATAAGCCGAGGTATACAAAAGTTGCTCATTGTCTTTCAGATGGACCGCTCGATATGGACCTTGCAGAAGGTGGCCTGACCGTTTATGGCGGATGTTGAAAAATTTAGTGTAAGCATTTAATAATCGTTGCATATAACGGGCGATCCCTCCTTCTATTTTTTCACCCAAAATAAGATGGAAATGGTTAGGCATAAGTGCGAAAGATACTAATTCGATGTGTTTCTCGCCCGCAATTTTTGTCACCATCTCGGCCTTAATGTTGAACACTCGGTGTCGCACAAAATGAGTCACTGTTCGACCAGCGTTAGGAAAAGATTCTTTCCCTTGAAGATAAAGGAGTAGAAAAAGGAAACGAATACGATCTCGTTCATCGCGAAAAATATTCTGCTTATCATTACCTCGATTATAAATATGATAATATTCTCCCAGGCTAATCGGTGTTTTTCTCATTGATTTAATTTTACGCCCATTATTAAATCTGTGCAACACCGAGTGTCGCACAAAAGTGTTGAACACCGAGTGTTCAACAATCGAAGCAGTCAGTTTTTTGTTTCTATTTGAATCCGCGGAGGAAGTCGGTGTAGAGCATATCCTTTTTGCCTTCGGGTTTAACGCGGTCAATGATGAATTGGTTGTCGGCGAGATGCGCGGCGGTGATAATCACCCGCACTCTTTTTCTGTTTCGCTCGACAAAAAAGTAACTTCCGGGCCAACCGTAATAAGCGAGGAATTTTTGATACAAGGCGACACCTTGGGGGATAAAGGTGTCACCTTGGGAAAAATTAATTTCCCCATCTTCTTTTTTAATTTTTTTGGTGTAAGTGGCGAGAGTATGATTTTGTGGCACCGCCTTGATTTTGCCGGCGACCCACAATGGCGCAGTGGTGAGAAATAATTCGGCGCCTAATTTGGCAAGATCGTTTCGGACTTCAGGAAAGCTTTTAGCTTTTAGCTTATAGGTTCTAGTTTGTAGCAGAGAGCCATGATCGAGTTCAGCATCGAGAAGCATTAGGGTGACGCCAGTTTCTTTATCATCATTCAAGATCGCACTTTGAATTGGCGTTGGTCCGCGATATTTGGGCAGTAATGAAGGGTGGATATTGAGCGTGCCATATTTTGGCAAGTTAAAAATGGTTGGTGGGATAATTTTGCCATACGAGGCCACCAAACCAAGATCGGCTTTTGAAATATCGTTGCTGGGAAATATTTTGGCACTAGCGAGTTCTTTCAGAACCGCCGTGGCGAATTCGTCCGTGCCGAAAAAGACAAAACTAGGAAACAACTTCATGGAGGTCTTGCGCTTGATCAATAAAAAGAATCCCGTCGAGATGCTGGATTTCGTGTTGGAAAACTTGCGCGAGCAGACCCGAAGCATGGCGAACGAATTTGTGTCCGAGTTGATCATAGGCTTCGACGCTTACTCGTTCATGTCGCCGAGTTGTCCCATAAAGATTGCGGACACTCAAACAACCTTCAGTGAGATCAATTTGTCGGCGCGATTGGCGAACAATCACCGGATTGATAAAAACCAAATCACCCGGCCATGGTTTAGAAGTATCACGCTTGGGAAAAGCGCGTTCGCCGACAATAAATAGACGCCACAATTCGCCAATCTGTGGCGCGGCGAGCGCCACGCCGTCAACACAGCCGGCTAAGGTCACCGACATTTCTTTGATAATTTTTTCCAGCCACGGCGCAGATAAATCTTTCAGCGGGATCGCTTGGGCAATCTGGCGAAGGACAGGATCGGCAACTTGTCTCACTGGCAAAATCATAGATTTATAATAAACTATCGGGGTCAACATCAACAGCGAACGCGGGGGGTAAAGATTTCAGACGATTCAGGAGATTCGGTTCAGGCCAATTCGCTGGCTGACGCTTGAGTAAGAGATGCAACCGATATTCACCGTCCACAACTGGTACGAACGCCGGGAAAACTTCCGGCTCGTAACTGACGAGTTCGTCGGCCAACGCTTTCATCTCGAGCCGAACGGTGGCGCGGGCACCGCGCCGAGCAATTTTTATAAAAGTTTGGAACGGCGGATAACCATATTTTTTCCGTTCGGCAATTTCCGTTCGATAGAAATCGAGCAGGTTCCCCTTGAGCGCTTTCTCAAACAATGGTACTTTCACATTGCGGGTTTGGATAATGAATTGCCGGCCGGCTAAAGAGCGCAGGCGAATTAACAGACCAAAAACTTTTTCATTGATGCGATAATCCGGCAAGGCGAAAAGAGAATCAAGCGCGACCACTGCCACATTTTCAATTCGTTCTTCCAGATAATGGAGCGCCAATTCGGTGCCCAAAAGAACACTGCCCGGCGTGGTCCAAAACCGTTTGACCACAGTGAGGGGTATGGCTCCACCACGAACACTATCGCTGTCGAGTTTAAAAAGTTTAAGGTTAGGAAATTTTTCCAAGAGTTCGCGCGCTACTCGATCAATCCCGATTCCTAGTTCCAATAGTCGCCAACCACCGCAGTGCCGACACTTCTCCGCAGCGCTTCGGCGAGCGCCGCACCGATGACAAATAAAAATTGTTTGTGCGCCGTCCGTCTCACTCGGGTGCAACACCGCCGGCGCTTCGCAATTATCACACTCCACGGTGTAACCACAATCCTGACAAATTACCACCGGCGCTAAACCGCGCCGATGAGTGAAGAGAAAGATTTTTTCATTTCGCTTTTGAGACTCGCCGATGAGATTCAACAATTCGTCGCTCACCACTCGGAAATCGGCCGTCGGCACTTTAGTTACGGCAATCAATTTCTGGGTGGCGTTGGACGCGGCGTGATGTTTGAGCGAAGCCAACGGCTCTAATTCTCCTTGATCCGCGCGATAACAAGTTTCGGTCCGCAACACTGCATCACCGAGAACGAAAGTGGCGCTAGCGGTGGTCGCTAGATATTCTGCAAATCGACGATAGTCAAGGAAGGGGCGCTGGGCGGATTTATAAGTTTGAGTATTTTCTCGATCAACAATAATCAGCCGAATATCGGTGCGCGGGAGAGAGAGGAAAATGGGCGTCGCAATAATCAATACCGGATGAGCCAAGTCGAGCGCTTTCTGCCAAGCTTGAATAAGTTCTCGAGTGGAAAGTTGATGATGCAAAACAATGGTGTATTCACTAATCCCTCGTTCCAGTGAAGCCAGCGTTCGAACAATATCAATTGCGGTAGGCAAACAGAGGAAAACTGATCCTTGTTTAGCAAATTCCGCTCGAATCAAACTCTTATAATAAGTTCGCCGTTCATCATCCGGTTCTTGCAGAACGAATCGTTCACTTGGCGGGCGGTCGGCAGGGGCGGTTTCTAATTTTGACAAAGTTAATTTTGCCCCGAGAATTGCCGCGGGAACCAGCGCCTTGAGCGCCGCCCCGAGCGGGGCGGCGGAATAATCGGCCGCCAAGCGGGCGGCCTCCATAAACGGTTTAGTGAAGAAATGTTCGTGCTTCACCCGAATAACTTTCTTCAGCGCAAACGACGCATTTTTAACCGTCAGTTTTAGTTCATCCGCTTCGCGGACGCTCGTCACTAAAGCGGGCACCGAACGACCTCGGATTGGTACGAGAACAATTGCCCCAGGTTTAAGCGGGGAACCGGTAAAATAGGTTAGCTCGTCCCGTAAAATCCCTTTAGCGATGGGGATAACACTGATTACTTTCACTCTTCCACCATAACATATTTTAGGGACTATGCTATACTTCTAGGGTGAGTGAAGATCATCTAAATTATTCCGAGAAAAAGTTTTTGGACGCCGACGCTTTGGCTCGACGAGAATCACTGGCGCTGTCTCATTTAACTGACTGGTGCGAACAAGGCGATCTCCGAGCCCGTCAAGTCGGCAAACAGTGGTTCGTTGATTTAAGCGACTGGCAAATTAATGGTCCGAAACTTATCAGTCAACTCGATCACGGCGCCAATCGAATAATTTTTTCGCCGGTTTTATTACTCGCCACGATTCTTTTATTTATTGGCCTAATTAATTGGACACCGCTTAGCGCGCGTTTCCGCGCGGGCAATGCCACCTTATCGGCCGCGGTCGAAACAACTTCCCGCGCCATTTTCGACAATCAAACTGCGGTGAAAGTCGCCTCGGTTTATGATGTTCTCTGGCTTCGACTGGATCGCTTTTGGCTTGGGTTAAATTATTTAACTGACACGGTTGGTCAAAATTTAATTTACTATCGCGATCAAATCACTTCGGCTTGGCGAGGTTTTTTTAGTCAAGAAACTCCCGCGCCAGTTGCGCCAACTTTCGATGCTTCAACTTTGGCCACAATCAAAGATCAAATCAAGGCCGAACTACTTCAAGAACTTGGCTCAAGCGCCAGTGCTAATTTTAATGTTAAACAAAATTCCAACGCGCCGGGATTAGTCATCTTGCCCGCCAGTGGCAATCCAACGCTCGACGAAGCGACGAAACTAGAATTGAAGAATGCTTTCTCTGATCAAGTGGAAGTGCGCTTCGATCCCAGCGGTCAGACCGGAGTGATTACGCCGACTCTTCGAAAAGGTGATAACTATCTTTTTATTTTGACCCCGCTGAAACGCTAACTATGATTTATCGTTTTATTTTAATCCTCACAATTTTCGTCAGTTTTACCCAACTGGTCAACAGTGCGACAGCGCTTGATGGATTGGTCACCGTTGCCCCAAGTAAAGTTGAGATCAGCGCCAACTCGGGCGAGACGATCAACCGAGAATTTACGCTTGTTAATCACTCCAACCAAGCTCTCAATCTGGCGCTTAGATTTGAAAATTTTTCGAATGTATTGGCTGAAGATTTGCCCTCAATTTCTTCACTCACACCGTATCTCTCGGCGAAGAAACGGAACTTCACACTTGGTCCGAACGATCAAATAACGGTGCCAATCAAGATCACCTTACCGACCGATATTTCTCCCGGTGGTTTTTACGGCGCGTCAGTTTTCTCAATTTCATCAGCGGAAAACGCGACTACCAGCACTCGAGTGGTCACTCGACTAGCGCCACTGATTTTCTTACGGGTAAAAGGCGCCACAGTTGAAGCGGGATCATTACTCGATTTCAACCTGCTCGGCCGTCACTGGCGCTTCTCATCGGCAGCACCGTCGTTCTATCTGACTTATCAAAACACCGGCAATATTTACCTCAATCCTTACGGCGCGATTGAATTAAAAAACAAAATAACTGGCAAGGCGACAAATCTTCAGGTTGATCCGTGGTTTG
>JAGVGK010000019.1 GCA_020057185.1 Minisyncoccota bacterium
CGAAAGGGGCTTGCCACCCTTGTGGTTTTTCTTTTTGTTCATACTTGAATAGCTTAATGGCTAAATCAAGTGTTGCAATTAATTCTGGAACTTAGGGAAACTGGGTTTTACAGATTGACGATTCGGTTTTCAAATCGTTTCCGGTTTGAGTTGTTCAGCGACGAGAGGGTGATCCATGTTTTCCTTGCCGAGCGACGAGGCTCAAAAAGTTATTGAGTAATTGCGGGAAGTCTGCCTACGATAGGCAGGCGTTGCTTCCCGACAGATCAAAAACCAACCTTGCCTGTCGCTATCTATTGCTATCTTTTAATCACCCCTTGTGTTAAAGTGAAAGCACAATTGAATAGGGCCTAAACCACGGCTTCGGCCGTGGCATGGCAAAATAGAATTATTAAAAGATTAGGTAATCAATCATTATGAAAATGAAAAAATATATTGTTGTCGGTTTGTTGATGATGTCGTTTATTATAACCCCAGTTTTTGTTAGCGCTCAAACACCACAGTCAGATCAAATTGCGACTCTCATCCGTCTTCTCCAATCTTTGGTCCAACTGCTTCAGCAACAGTTGCTGACTTTACGAATGCAAAATCCAGTCGCTCAAACTCTCTCACCACAACAGCGGGCTGATATTTTACGGAATCTTTCTAACATCACCGTACTTTCACCGAATGGAGGTGAAGAATGGGCTCGAGGGGCTAATCTTCCTATCCGGTGGAATATGCCGGGTAATTCAAGAGTTGATGTAATGTTGAAGTTTCAAAGTTGCGGCAATGATGATCCCTGTTCTCCAACTCAAGGGGAAACTGTTGCCCGAAATGTTTCTGGCGGTTCATATAACTGGATTGTTGGGAATGTTTTACCTGGAGGAACGGAATGGGATTCAAACACTGTGGCGATGACCGGAAATTACAAAATCCAGATCTGTTTAACAGGTACTCAAACTTGTGATTTTAGCGATTTCCTGTTTAGGATTGTTATGCCGGCGACGGATGTTATCTATCCTCTCCCTACTCAAGACATCACTGTTCTTTCACCAAATGGAGGCGAGACATTTAAAATAGGTAATCAAATTGGCCTGGCTTATGACATAAGGAACATCCCTTCCGTAGATACCTTGTCAATTCAATTAAAAAAAATGAGTGGTTCATCTTCTACCCAAATTATTGCCGATACTCCATCAAACAGTTTTAGAGAGACATATTGGTGGACAATCCCTGCGGCATTTCCCATAGGAAATGATTACAAGATAACTATTTATGCAAAAGATTCGACGGGGAAAATAGTTGCTCAAGATTCCAGCGACGCGTCATTCACAATTGGACATTAAGTATCCACCGACAATAAGTTGACAGGCGTCTCGAACTATGTATACTTAAGGAGTAAGTGCATTCTCAAGCAGTTGAGAGGAGGTCGTTCTTACGATTACAAGTAGTTAGAAATACAAAATAGAAGTTAGATATGGCTAAAAAGTTATATGTTGGGGGCTTGTCTTACGGTACCACCGAAGACACTCTCCGTTCTTCTTTCGCTCAAGTCGGTGAAGTGACCTCCGCGTCCGTGATTATGGATCGGATGACTGGTCGCTCCAAGGGCTTCGGCTTCGTCGAGATGGCGTCAGATGATGATGCGGTCAAGGCGATTGAAATGTGGAATGGGAAGGAACTCGAAGGTCGTCGTTTGACGGTCAACGAGGCGCGTCCGCTCACCGAGCGGCCGCCGCGCCGAGAGAATGGCGGTGGGGGAGGTGGAAACCGCCAGAGCTGGTAATTACTAGTTTTCCTCACGACAAAAAAGACGCCCCTTTTCGCCATTGGCGAATCGGGGCGCTTGTCGTACACGAGAATATTGTCGTTAGATCAGCACACAAGGTGGCAGGGGCTGAACTCCACCACCTATTTGAACGCCAACGGAGTTTGACCCTTTATTGATGTAGCAAACTATTCCTGTCTGTCCAATGAGGCCCATTCTCTTGTTCCCTAAAACTCTGGGATCATTGCGGATGGTCACTTCTTCCTTGATTTTGAATTCAGTTGCCCAACTCCTTTCTTTGGTCGTGGCGACTTTTACTACTTCAACAACCCTATTAACCCTAGATTTCCTAGCCATCCTTTGCTACTCCTTCTCTAAAACCCTGATTACGAACAAGACCAACGCCAAACCCTATTTTATAGTATACTAAAGATATATGCAATCTGTGCTTATTAATTTTCCAGCCCAGTTGAAGTGGTCGCCGAAGGTTGAGGGCGGGGTAATTCCTTCAGTCAAACAGTTTTTGCTTTGCGGTATGGGTGGATCGGCGCTGGCCGGTGGTCTGCTGACGGCTTGCGATCCAACTATTCCGCTTACGATTCATCGCGATTATGGCTTGCCCTTTTCACTCAAAACTGATTCTGATTCGCCACTGGTAATCATCTCGTCTTTTTCCGGCCAGACGGAAGAGACACTCGATGCTTATGATAAAGCGCGAGAAGCAAAACTGTCACTGGTTGTGATCACAAGTGGCGGGGAACTGCTCGCTCGCGCGCAGCGCGACGGCGTGCCCCAAATTATTTTACCCGATCCAACTATGCCCCAGCGCTTGGCGGTTGGTTATTTTCTTCGGGCACTTGCTTTAGTGACTGGCGCGAAAAGAATCGATGACGAACTTGAGTCACTCGCTGGCGCGCTTGATCTGACGGAGATCGAAACTGCCGGCCGCGCGCTCGCTAAACGTTTGGCCGGCCGAATTCCACTTTTCTATTCAACTAATCGCTATGCCCCCGTGGCTTATTTTTGGAAAATTATGATGAATGAAACGGCCAAGATGCCGGCATTTTCGGATGTTGTGCCCGAGGAAAATCACAATGAACTGGAAGGTTTTGACGGCGCGCCGCTCGCCCCCTTCACTATTATTATGCTAACCAGCACCGACGATCATCCACGAGTGGCAAAACGTTTTAATGTTCTTGCCGAGGTTTTGCCGGTTTCAAATGTTCCAGTCGAGAAAATTATTTTGGTTGGAGTATCGCCAACCGCTCGCGTTATTAACTCCATTTTACTTGCGGGCTTTACCGCCCTCGCGCTTGCCGAAGCCAAAAAGGTTAACCCGGACGCGGTGCCAACGATTGAGAATTTTAAACACCAGCTTAAAAACTGACACTTCGAAATTTGTGAAATTATGGTAAGATGAAATTATGAAAAGAAAAATTACTATTACAACTGAATACTTTCGTCAATATAGACAAAAATTAGGTTTTTCTAACCAAGCGGATGTTAAAAACTTTTTTGGAGCAAAAGATATTACACCAACAGTTGATTTTAATTATATTGATCTTTTAAATAAAAGACTTTACGAAATCGTGGATAGATTAAATAAAGTTGTTGTAGATGAAATTAAAATTGACAATCTAAATTCTTTTAAAAAGCAAAATATTGTTCGTGTTTTTGGTGTAATGAAAAAAGGAAATATATTACCAAAACTAAATAACCAAAGACGAAGGCCGGAACAAGTTTATTTTTCGTGGGTACAGGGATACATTATTTCTAACTATTTTTCAAGGGCGATTAGTATAATATTTGGTGTTCCCGTATCAGCAATTAGTTCAATTGGTGATGATGATTTACGAAATATCAAAACATTTAAAAGGACGGCAAAAGCTGATTTGGAAATCACATTAAATAAAAAAGAGAAAGTGATAATAGAAATCCAGTCTGGATTTACTGGCACAAATGATATAAAACAACATAAGGTTATAGAGGCAAAAAAAGTTTTTAATGATTTCAGAAAACACACACTAGCCGTTCATTTCGATTTATATAATGGTCAAGTCGCTATTATTAAGCTGGACGAAATTGAAGATGACAGTGTTAATTGGATTACTAGACAACAAATGGAAGGACAGACTGTTTTCAATATAGATCAAAATCATTTCGTTTGGAAAATTACTGAACCCCCAATTAAATATAAGGAAATTGATTTTGGCTAACTTTCTTATGATCAAAAAGTTAAAAGTTATAGATTTATTTTGCGGAGTTGGTGGGTTAAGTTATGGTTTTGCCCATGACGATAATTTTGAAATAGTCGCCGCCAACGAAATTTTGCCTAGCATGGCAAAAGCCTATTCGTTGAATCACCCCACAGTAAAGGTTTATACAGAGGACATAAAAGATTTTAATGTTGAAAAAGTTAAAAAGGATTTAAACACAAAAGTAACCGAGGTAGATATTATTGTTGGTGGTCCGCCTTGTCAGGCATATTCAACAGTAGGAAAGAGATTAATTAATGATCCTCGCGGGAAACTTTTTCAAGAATACTACCGGGTACTGAAAGAATTTAATCCGAAGCTTTTTCTGTTTGAAAATGTTAAAGGGCTATTATCCATGCAGGATGGTGAATTATTGAGAACAATCATTTCTCTTTTTGAATCGTTGGGGTATAGAGTACGGTATAAACTTCTTAATGCGGTAAATTTTGGCGCGCCACAAATTAGAGAGAGAGTCATAATCATTGGTTCAAAACTAAAAAATAATTTTCAATATCCGCCACAGACACATTATAGTACGGAAGAAGTTTCCAGTTTGTTTGGGATCGGATTAAAACCCTGTCTTACCCTTGAGGAAGCAATAAGTGATTTGCCTTTCATAAAATCTGGCGAAGAACGATTTGAATACGCATCGGAGCCGAAAAATGAATTTCAAAAAAAGATGAGAGTAAACGCTCCGAAAAAATTAATGGATCACAACGCTCCAAACAACAATGCAAAATTGGTAAAAATGATGGAACTTTTACCCGATGGCGGGACACCGGAAGATTTACCGAAAGAACTCCGTCCCACTTCTGGTTTCAAAAACACATATTGTCGTCTTTGGTGGAACAGACCATCAACGACCATTACACGTAATTTAAGTACGCCGTCGTCTTCTCGGTGTATACACCCGAGAGCGCCACGACCTCTTACTACGCGCGAGGGCGCTCGGATTCAGTGTTTTCCCGATTCGTATCAATTTTATGGCTCAAGAAGCGATAGAAATTTACAAATAGGCAACGCCGTACCAACGGTTCTATCAACCGCATTGGCCGGAGCAATTCTATCTAATTTTACGCAAGAATATTTAAAAGATTATGGACAAATTTTAGAAATGGAAGAAATGTTAAATAATTTTCACCATGTGGCTGTTGCTTGATATTGGTCGAACGAAATTTCGAATGGCGCGGTCGTTGGACGGCGAAACTTTTGTTGGCGAACCAGAAATTATTCTAACCCCGGCGACGGTTAAAGAAGGAGTCAAAAAAATAATTGACGCCGTGCGCCAGTCTGAACCGCCGATTAAGGCGGTGATGATCGGCGCGAGTCGCAAAGTGTGGAACGGCGCGTCGATTATCGAACTGATAAAAAAAGAGTTGACGATGCCAGTTTATCTTGAGAACGATGCCGCTCTCGCTGGTCTCGGTGAGGCGACGGTCGGGGCTGGCCGAGGTTTTAAAATTGTGGTCTATGTCACGGTGAGCACCGGTGTGGGTGGAGCGAAGATCGAAGATGGTCAAATTGACGAGAACACGATGGGTTTCGAACCCGGTCAACAAATTATCACGATCGATGGCGAAAAGATCGGCCGGTTAGAAGATTATGTCTCTGGTCTCGCCGTTGCCAAGCGCTTCGGTCGACCACCGCGTGAATTGACGGATGAGAAAATTTGGCAGGATTTAAGCTGTTATTTAGCCGTGGGCTTGACCAACACGATCCTTCATTGGTCCCCGGATTGTTTGGTTTTAGGCGGGAGTATGTTCCATCAGCCGGGTTTTAAGGTGCCCATTTTGGAACCGTTAATTCGCCAAGACCTAACTATTTTTCCTAAATTACCGGTAATTAAAGAGGCGATACTCGGCGAGACGAGTGCGCTTCACGGTGGCTTGACTTATCTTCGCGCACTGGATTTATAAAAAGTTATCAACACCTTTTCCCTTTTGCTTTTTACTTGACCGCGGATTAGAATGAGAGTTCATGCCAACGATCAAAAATAAAAATCTCGGGCGGAAAGGAAAAGGGGTTTTGTCTCAAATTCGGAAGCGTGACGGATCGATTGTCTCTTTTGACGAAGCTCGGGTGGTGAATGCGATTTGGAAGGCGATGCGGGTGTCGGGTGAAGGGGATGAGAAAGGAGCGACCGTGGTGGCTAAAGTAGTGGTGAAAGATCTTCAAGTTTTAGCTCGGTCTAACGGGCAAGATTTCTTACCGACAGTCGAGGGCGTGCAAGATTTGGTGGAGAAACAATTAATTCTTCACAACTTCGTCAAGACTTCTAAAGCTTATATTTTATATCGTGAACGACGGTCGGAATTAAGACAAGAAAAGGGTGAGATCCCCAAAGAAGTTCGTGATTTGACGGCTCAAAGTAAGACTTATTTTCGAAATCAACTAGCCGAATATATTTTTTATTCATCTTATTCTCGTTGGCTTGATGAAAAAGGTCGGCGCGAGGCTTGGACGGAAACCATTGATCGTTATGTGAATTTTATGCGCGACAACTTAGGCGATAAGCTTAAAGATAAAGAATACGCCGAAGTTCGCGATTATATGCTCAATATGAAGGCGCTCGGTTCAATGCGCTTGTTGCAATTTGCCGGCAAAGCGGCGCATGCGAGTAATGTGATGGCTTATAATTGTTCTTATATCGCTCCAACTTGTTGGCAAGATTTTGCCGAGATTGTGTATGTTTTAATGTGCGGAGCTGGTTTGGGTTTTTCCGTTGAAGAACAAACGATTGGGCAGTTATCAATAATTAAAAGACAAAGCAAAGACAAGCCAGCCACTTGGGTTATTCCTGATTCTCGCGAGGGTTGGGCGGACGCTTTGGCTTTGGGTTTGAAGACTTGGGCGTCAGGCAAGGATATCCTTTTTGATTATTCCGAACTTCGACCGCGTGGGGCACGCCTTAAAACAACTGGCGGTCGGTCGTCTGGCCCGGATCCTTTGCGTAATTTATTGAATTTTACCCGCGAACGAATGTTAGCTCGCCAAGGTCGTCGGCTTAAAACAATTGATGCGCACGATATTATTTGTAAGATCGGTGAAGTGGTAGTGGCGGGTGGGGTTCGTCGTTCCGCTCTGATTTCCTTGTCGGATTTAGATGATGTGGAGATGCGTGAAGCCAAGAATGGTCAGTTTTATTTGACCGATCCGGAACGGTCAATGGCAAATAATTCCGTGGCTTACAATGAGAAACCGACCATGAAGCAGTTTTTGGATGAATGGATTAATTTAGCTAAAGCGGGATCTGGTGAACGGGGAATTTATAATCGAGGTGGGTTAAAAACCCAATTGCCGACCCGTCGGTGGAAGATTTTTGAACCAGACTTGGAAACATGTGGGATTAATCCTTGTGGTGAAATCATTCTAAAATCGAAACAGTTTTGCAATCTGTCGGAGGTGGTAGCGCGAGTGGATGACACCGAAGAAACTTTAATGGATAAAGTTCGCGTTGCCACTATTTTGGGGACTTATCAGTCTTCTTTAACGAAATTCCCTTACTTGTCTCCCGAGTGGAAGAAGAATTGCGAAGAAGAAGCCCTCCTTGGCGTTTCCATTACCGGTCAATGGGATTGTCCCGCCTTGCGTCAGCCAGCCATTTTTCGAAAACTAAAAGAAGTGGCAATCGAAACTAATCGCAAGTATGCCGAACGCTTTGGGGTTAATCGGTCGACCGCGATCACTTGTGTCAAACCGTCCGGTCAAGGTTCCCAGCTGTTTGATTCTTCTTCTGGAATGCATCCGCGTCACGCGCCTTATTATATTCGACGGGTGCGAATTGAAGGGCATAATCCGATTTTTAAGATGTTCCGTGATCTGGGTGTACCCTATCAACCGGAAGTTGGTCAAGACAAAGACAATGCTTCCACTTTCGTTTTGGAATTTCCAGTTCAAGCGCCTAGTGGTTCGGTTTATAAAAATGATTTAACCGCACTGGAACAACTTGATTATTGGAAAATGGTTAAAGAACATTATACCGAACATAATCCTTCCACGACAATTTCCGTTGGTGAAGAGGAATGGTTGAGAGTTGGTAATTGGGTTTATGAAAATTGGGAGATGATTGGCGGTTTAGCTTTCTTACCCCGCTTTGACCATGTTTATCGTTTGGCCCCCTATGAAGAAATTACTGAAGAACGCTACCGAGAATTAGTATCAGCTTTTCCAAAAATTGATTTCGCTAAACTCGTTCTTTATGAACAGAAAGACAACACGGCTTTAGTTAAAGAATTAGCTTGTGTCTCTGGCACCTGCGAGATTGATATGCCAATGATGATTGATGGTCAATCGGTGACGGTGTAAGAAACAGACATGGAACATAATTTTTTTCTAACAAATTCAGAAAGTCAAATTGTCGCGTCAACAACAGCGCAACAGTTTGGTACAGGAGTTGTTTTGGTATTAGGTACTTGGTCCCTTTCTGATTATGTCGGTGATTATGTTTTAGGAACAAGTAATTCTGTGTCTACCGTTGTTAATGGACAAGGACGAGTGGACGAACTATGGACGCTCAAGGTGTATTCCCTAGAAGGATATGATGGATCCATTACTTATGCTGATACGGGCATAGAATCTAGTCTTTTGTCTACTGAAGTTCTTTTTTCCACCAGCTTATTACCAATGGGGGTTTTTGCTGTTTCATTACCTATTTTTGTGCCAAATCAAGAAAAGGCTGTGCTGTCCTATATTGTGGATGTTTTACACAACCGTGGCCATTTTGCTATGGTTGTAACATCTGACGGCCGTAATTTAGTGGATGAAGTTGTTGAAAAGTTACAGGAAATAAGGTAATATGAGTGAATGATAGACAAGAAACAACTGATCCAACAAATCGAGGGATTGCGAAAATCGCGGGTGGTTACTTATGTCACCAGCGATCGACAGGGACCTTTCAACGCGCGGATCGCAATGGATGTCGTTCCGCTTGTTAGCAAACAACTCCAAGCCATCAAAAAGACGCAAAACATTGATTTGTTTCTCTACAGTAGTGGGGGCGATACAATGGTGCCATGGCGGTTAGTCTCAATGATTCGCGAGTATTGTGACAAATTTTCAGTGGTCATTCCCTATAAGGCCCATAGCGCGGCGACAATGATCGCGCTCGGAGCGGATGAGATTGTGATGAGCAACCTGTCGGAAATCTCGCCGATTGACCCGTCCACTGCTAATGTCTTCAACCCGGTTGATCCAGTTAATCCTCAAAACAGGATTCCGATCTCGGTGGAGGATGTGATGGCTTACTTTGACTTGGCAAAAAACAAATTCGGTATTAAGAATGACGAGGAACTCTCGCGCGTTTTCACGAAATTCGTCGAAGCTAATCCGCAAATCCATCCGCTCGCGCTTGGCAATGTGAACCGTATCCATAATTTGATTCGGATGTTGGCGAAGCGTCTTTTGAAAAGTCACAAGGCGTCGATGAAGGAAGACGAAATTGAAAAATTAGTGGATTATTTCACCGAGAAATTATATTCCCACCAGTATTTCATTGGGCGGAAAGAAGCCAAAGAAGATTTGGGGTTGAAAACGGTGGTGGAGGCGAATGAGCCACTGACCAAAGCAATGACCGATCTTTATGAGGAATATAATAAAGAATTGGATTTCGGCAAAATGTGGAATCCGGAAAATGAGCTGGGGGCGAACGCGATGCAAAACAAGAAGGATTATAAAATTGCTTATATCGAAAGTTCCCAACTTTCCAACTATTACGATATCTCGGTCGAGTACCGCAAACAGCAGGTAAATAATATAGACCAAGTCGGGTTTAAGATCATTGGTCAGGGGTGGAAGTAGAATATTATGAGTTTCATCGAAATTAATATAAATCACTCTTTCAATAAAGAGCCTAACGACACCGATAAGGAGAAGATTATTGGCAATGATTCAACTTTGAATAAAAATTTGGGAAATAATATCGAGGTTAATTCTATTAATGTTGCGTCAATTACTAACTCCGCTGTAAGTAATCAATCAGGTTTTACTATTGGAGACATTAAACGCAAGACATTAATTCGTGAAATTCTTGTTGGGGCAATGGGGAGCGTTATAGGATCCATCATTACGATGATACTGATGAACTTTTTTAAGTAACCATGTGCTCACTAAATAGAATTGGGAAATAAAAATATGAAGAAAACATTTAGAGAAGGAATTATTGATGATATTTTCAAGTTTAGTGGTGAAAAAAATGCTTTTGAGTTAATTGAAAACAAATATCATTCAATAAATAAAAAGGTAATTTCCAAAGAACTCATACAGGTTGGAATAATGCCAGAGGTTTTTGAACATGATAGTTCAGAAGAAAAATTATGGTCTAAGTTTTCTGACCTGATCCTCGCTAAATCTTTAGATTACTTGGGTTTGCCGTCAGAAGTATTAAGAACAAGGGGAAATTCGGCTGATGTTTATTCAAAAACTAAAAATTATACTTTAGTTAGTGATGCAAAATGTTTTCGTTTGAGTAGAACCGCAAAAAATCAAAAAGATTTCAAAGTTAAAGCACTTGATGATTGGCGAAGAAAAGATACTTACGCACTTCTTGTTTCTCCTTTATCTCAATATCCTGCAGATAAAAGTCAAATATACCCACAAGCAGTTTCCCAAAATGTAACTCTTTTATCTTATATTCATCTTCAATTTTTGATAGAGAAGGGAGTGGGAGGTAATTTGGAAGATTTGTGGAAATTACCAATTTATATTTCTAAAAATTATAAAGTTCAAGACCAAAAAAGAGGACAAACATACTGGCATGCTATTGATACTTTAGTATGTCAAATCACAAGACAGTCAATCGAGGTTCTTAGAAAATACAAACAACAAGAAATAGAAAAGACCAAAGAAGTGGGGCAAGAAGGAATAGATTATTGGAAGTCGAAAATAGCGGAGTTCAGTAAACTTAACCGAGAGCAAGCAATTAAGTTATTAATCAGAGCACAAAAGATTGAACAGAAAATTGAGACGATCAAAAAGGCAATTGAAAAAGTTTTTGTAATATAACCATGAAAACTAAAGATTACATAAATAGAATAACTCAAGGAGATTGTCTCGAAGTGATGAAATCTTTTGATAATGAATGTGTAGATTTAGTAATCACTTCCCCGCCTTATGATGGTTTAAGAAATTACAATGGCTACATTTTTGACTTTGAAGGTATTGTTAAAGAGTTGTTTAGAGTTACTAAACAAGGTGGCGTAGTAGTTTGGGTAATTGGTGATGCTACAATCAATGGAAGTGAGACAGGAACAAGTTTTAAACAAGCGCTTTATTTTAAGGAGGTTGGATTTAATTTGCACGATACAATGATTTTTAAAAAGACAAATCCGATACCGCAGATTTACAGGAAACGATATAATAATCAATTTGAATTTATGTTTGTTTTTAGCAAAGGAGTAGTAAAAACTCATAATCCAATTATGGTTGACTGTTTACATGCTGGATTAAAACTGAATGGAACAACATATAAAAATTATTCAAAGAATACGCAAGAAAGGAATAAAATGGCAAAACCTGTAAAAGATCAAAAGATAAAAGGTAATATTTGGGAATATGTTGTTGGAAAAAATAAAGAAGATCAAGAAGCAAAAGGACATCCCGCACCTTTTCCTTGTGAATTAGCGCAAGATCATATTTTATCTTGGAGTAATGAGGGAGATTTAGTTTTAGACCCAATGTGTGGAAGTGGAACAACTTGTAAAATGGCAAAAAGACTTTATAGAAATTACATAGGACTTGATATAAGTAAGGAGTACTGTCAAATTGCTGAAGAAAGATTAAAAATTGAAAATAATTTTAATTTATGGACAGTAGTTAATCATCAGCAAGGTGTCGCCCTGGCAGAGTAAACATTTTTCTTTTTTTGGTTGCTGTGGTATAACTTTAGTGGCCCGGTGTCGGATAGGTGCTCCCGCTCCGCCGATTGGCGGATGGCGAGAGAGGAAAGTCCGAACACTATCCATTTTAATTAGTGGATAAAACGGTAGTGGGTAATTCCCATCTGGAGTAATCCACGAGGTGCGAACAGAGACGAGTCTTTTGTCGCAAGACAAAAGGGTGAAACGGTCCCGACGCTTTAGTCGGGACTCCGACCTCGCAAGAGCGTCGGAGCTAAATCCTTACTGGAGTGCAAGGCCGAGCCCCCCGCCAACATCTGCGAAGTTGTGGCGGGGGGAGTGCCGCTTGATCCGTCTGGTAACAGACGCGACAGATACATACCTATCTCCCCGCCTTTGGCGGGGAACAGGATTCGGCTTATAGACACCGGGCTACTAAAATGTCGCTTGATTATATATAATCAAGCGACATTTTATGGTTCGACGATTATTGAGTTTTTTCCACCGCGAACTTAACGGTCTGCATGAGGCCGCTTTTCTGCTCGGAGCATCGGCCTTAGTGTCTCAACTTCTGGCTTTATTGCGCGACCGTTTACTCGCCGCTTCTTTCGGCGCTGGTTCCTCACTCGATATTTATTACGCCGCTTTCCGTGTGCCTGATCTGTTGTATGTTTCGCTCGGCTCGTTTGTGTCGGTGACCGTGGTCTTACCGTTTTTAATTAAACATCTTGAAGCCGGTCAGCGCGAATCGGCAGAAAATCTATTGGCTGACCTCTTCAGTCGTTTTCTCGGACTAATGTCGCTGACCGCGGTGGTGGCTTATTTCTTAATGCCCTATTTGCTTAGGTTGACCGCTCCGGGTTTCAGCCCCGCTCAACAATTAGAACTTCTACCGCTTGCCCGATTATTGCTTTTGTCACCTATCCTACTCGGGCTATCTAATCTTTTAGCCAATGTCACGCAATCGTCTCGCAAGTTTTTCCTCTATGCCTTGAGTCCGGTGCTTTACAATTTAGGAATAATTTTTGGAATTATTTTCTTTTATCCACGGTGGGGTTTAATTGGTTTAGCGGGTGGAGTAATTCTAGGCGCTCTGGGCCACTTCGCTATCCAGTGGCCGGCTTTGCGTCGTGGCCCAATCGTTCTCCGCTGGTCGGCGATGTGGCGACCCGCGTCGAGCCAGCCGAGCGCCTGGCGGAAAATGTTTCTTTTGGCTTGGCCGCGAACCTTGACGCTTTCCGCCAACCAGTTGTCAACGATGGCGCTGGTGGCGCTAGCCTCATATCTCACGGCCGGTTCGATTGCCGTTTTTACTTTTTCTTACAATCTACAGTCCGTGATTCTTTCGATTGTGGGAATAAGTTATTCGGTCGCCGCTTTCCCGACGCTCGTGCGCTTATTTAGTAATGGCAACCGCGGATTATTCATCGAGCAAATGGGCGTCACGATCCGACATATCATTTTTTGGACGATGCCAGCGATGGTTTTGTTTATTGTTCTGCGGGCCCAAATCGTGCGCGTGATTTTAGGCGCCGGCAAATTTGATTGGAACGATACACGGTTGACGGCAGCCGCCTTAGCCCTTTTCGTTCTATCAGCGATCTCCCAGAGTTTGATTCTTTTGTTTGTTCGCGGTTATTACGCTTGTGGCCAAACCAAGAAACCCCTAATAATTAATGTTTTGTCGTCAGTCCTTGTCGTGTTTCTCGCTGTTGGTTTATGGCGTCTGTTTATTTGGTGGCCAGCGGTTAAACTAGGGCTCGCTCATCTTTTACGTGTGGATGATATTAATGGCGTGGAACTGCTCGCTTTACCGCTGGCTTTCACTATTGGTTCGCTGATCAATCTGTTTGTTTTCTGGCGGTCATTTCGTCGTGATTTTGGCTCCTTCCCCCCACTTCTCTATCGTAGTCTGACGCAATCAACGATTGCTTCGTTTGTAGCGGGGGTGGTGGCTTATTTAATTTTACAGTTTTTGACGCCGTTTTTGAATCAAGCGACCTTATTTGGTATTTTTATTCAAGGTTTGTTGGCCGGCCTTGGTGGGATTGGCGTTGGCGTGTTTATCCTTCGGCGCTTGGGCAATGAAGAAATAATTGAAATTAGTCGGGCGCTGAAGAAGAAATTATGGCAACGCGCTCAACCCATTCTTCCCGCCGTGGAAGAGTTATAGTATAATGAGGTTATATGAAATATCTTGCTAGTACTTTATTTCGGACGATCTTTTTTTCACTAATTGTTTTTGTTTTCAGTTCTTTTATTGGTTCAGGCATTGGTTTAAAAATAATTAATCGATCACAATTGGCAGTCATCACAAATCCGGTTGTTCCGCTGAGTAATTTCTCCACCTTTGAAATGCAAGTAGTGTCAACCGCACAACTGGGGAACACCATCACTATCACCACTACTGGCGCGCAATATATTCTGACTTCAACCGACCTTGAAATGTGGCGCCGAATTGATCCGCATACCAATACAGTCAATCCAAGAAAAGTGGCGACCTTGACCTTCAATAGCAACCTCGGACCGCTTTCCATCGAAACTTCAGATAATTCCAAAGCGGTTGTTCAAAGTTCTTTAGCCAAGTTCGAATTCATGTCCGATTCGCTGTTCTTCATCACCGCTAAATCTCCATTCACTTACACTCACACCAACTTAATCACCAACGCGCCGTGGAACAAAGGGACCGGTCGAGATCGGATGTGGACCGATGGCTACGGTGGGTCATTGCACGCTCAAGTGGCCGGTGGCACTTCAGCCACCAACAATCCCGACTCAACGACGATCAGTATGGCGACCAACGATATGATGGCGCATATGGTTTACCCGCCGAAACTGTTTGATTATGAAGGTTTTTACGGCGCATCCGCCAAGCCGTTTGTGGTGCAGATGTTCAACGAAAGTCAAACCTCGTCCTTCGTTATCTCCCAGATTCTCGCTTATGCCTCAAATAATTTCGGAGTCGTTGAAGTATTTGGAACCTTGTATACAAACAATGAGCAACCGACCCTAGTATCCCCAAATGTTATGGGGTATTCTTTCAGAAATGAAACTCTGATAAGGCAATTGGTTGAAGTGGCTCACGCCCACGGTTTTAAGGTCATTACTTATTTAAGTTATCCATCTGGGGGGCCTTTAAGTTATCTGCAGGGTGGGCCGGAATGGGTTTATCCGGCCGGGCATCCGCAAGCGGGACAACATCAAGATATCGCTACCACCCTCGCCTGGATGAAAGATTTCCAGACCCAATTTAACCTTGATGGCTGGTATTTCGACAACGCTGACGCCGGTGGTTTCTTGGACGACTATAACTTCATTCGGCAAGTGCGAACGGATATTGGCGATGACGGCATCATCTATCATCACGATTCGGTGGATATCTGGGGAGGTTGGACTGGATTGCGAGCGGTGATGATTGATGCCTATGTGAATTATGCATTAGCCGGCGAGACGGGGCGCGAGCCCCCCAATATCACCGCCCAAATTCAAGGTCCCAATGATCCATATCTTCGTTTCTATTCCTCGGGCTATGGATTGTCGCAAGCGTATGGTTCACACCTCCGTTTGAGCAACAGGAAGCTAGCGCTTTCAGAGGGAGAATTAGACCGGGCGATAATGGAAAACTTTGTTGGCATGATTGATTATAATGTTATTTGGCGGAGCGATATCAATCCACCATATCAAATTAAAAAAGCGAAATATCTAAACGGGACTTTGCCAACGGATGTTGATTGGCCGATCAATCCAGACACTGGTTGGTTCCGACCAGTGCAGAATTTTCAGATCAGCTACAATAGTAGCACTTCGACCACTTTAACTTGGCAAACAAACGAGCCGGCCACCAGCGAGGTAGCGTGGACGGATAATGGTGTGTGGTGGGGATCGGGACCGATGTGCCCGACGAAGGCGACGAATAATTGTCGAATAATAGATACAACATTAACGACGAATCACCAGATTACGATTACAGGGTTGACCGCAGGGGCAAATTACGAATTCAGAATCCGTTCTTGCGCTCCTACGGCGTGTCTACCCGATCTAAATTCTCAACATGATTTTATCCTTGGGAAAACAGTGCGGGGAACCGTTTCTGAAGTTATCTCCATACCTTTTCCCGACACCACGCCGCCCTCGGTCCCGGCGAATCTCACTCCCACTGTTGTCTCGACCTCGCAAATCAATCTTCACTGGTCACCTGCAACTGATCCAATTGTGTCTGATCAAATCACCTCAGGTTTAGTGGGTTACCAAATCTATCGCGACAATATCCAGATTGCCAAAGTGACGGATATCACTTACCAAGATACCGGTTTGACAATCAACACGGCTTACCAATATGCAGTGGCTGCTTATGATGCTGTTGGTAATCCTTCAGTTCTCTCACCCATTGTTTCAGCTACAACTTTTCTCGAAGCGGTTTTCCCCGACCTAACTCCGCCCTCAACGATTACTGATTTCAAACTTACCAGTCTTTACACCCAAGGTCGAGCGGGATTAAACTGGCACGCGCCTTATGAAGACAGTGATGATCTAACCTCTGGGGTAGCTTCATCTTACGATATCCGTTATAGTTTTAATCCAATTACCGAAATTTCTTGGAATTCTTCAACCGGTGGTCAAGTAATTCAAGTTGCCGATGAACCATTACCTCGCGATCCCAACACGGTGGAAATTTACATTTTGCCCGGCCTCCTTCCCGGCTATACTTATTATGTGGCGATTAAAAGTCAAGATGAGGCGGGCAATATCTCGGTTTTATCAAATAATGTCATTGTCACTATCCCGCCCACACCAGTTGGTGGTGGTGATCCCAGGGTAAAAGGGGAAGGGGGCTCGCCTCTCATGCAAGCCGCTCCCGGTCCCGAGCCGTTGTGAGCCATTAGTTATTAATATGAAAAAATATCTTCTCTCCCTTTTTGCCACAGTCTTATTTTTTATCCTATTTAGCAATACTTTTACCATAACTGGTGCTGGTGGAATCTGCGATCCCATTACTCATCCGGAGAATTGTGGTGGGCTTAATCCCGGACCGTGGCAAGATCCCGCCGGAACGCCGCCACCGGCGTGTAGCACCAATCCACAGGATCCCACCAATTATCGTTTAGGTTGCAATTCGCCGATTAATGTGTCCAATGCTTTTCAGAGCAAGACCGGCGGTTTATCAGTTGGTCATCCGGCCATTGGGGGTTTAATCATTAATGCTGGTGTCTGGATTCGCGGTGTCCTCAAATTACCTTTTGGTGTTACTAGCGCTTCGGATGTTGATAAGGTTTTGACTCTCACGGACGACGACGGCACCGCGAGCTGGAGATTATCGGCACTCACTTGCGAAGATAAGTCGGCGACAATTCTACCCACCGCCACCGCACCGTGGCAAACCGCAACCACCCCGGTTTGCCCGGTGGGGTATAAAGTGATTGGCGGAGATGTTCAATTGTCGCCGGAATCGGCAAACACCGATCTTTCCTCGGTTTATACCGAAAGTTATCAGTCGCCTTCGGGTGCCGAAGCCTGGGTCGGGCGGTTGAGAGGGCTCGGACTGGGCGCAACGGTCTACGCTCGCTGTTGCAAGTTTCGGTAGTTCTTAGGCGGTTAAAATTATGATGAAAAAAATAATCATTCCATTCCTGCTCCTCCTGATTTTAATTTTATTGCCTTTTCCCGTCCAAGCCGCTGATCCCCCCGGTGCTACTTGGACCGAGCGGGAACCGACTGGTCTTTGGCATGATATCGCAGTGTCAGATGATGGCGGGATGCAAATCGCGGTTGACAACGGTGGGAAAATTTTCACCTCAATTGACTCCGGCGACAACTGGACACAGCAACAATCCCCAACTAGCTATTCATTGGAGGGAGTGGCGATGCCCGGCGCTGCCCCCACCCAAAGTCCTTATCGAATCGCTGTCGCGAACAACGCCCCCATCGGTGCTAACGGTGTCTATTTTTCAAATAATAGTGGCGTTAGCTGGACACCCCTGAATACTCTTAGACTAGGTACCAGGAATCTTTGGTCGGGGGTTGCTGTGTCTCGGTCCAGTGATTCTAGTTTTAATGGCAAATACATAACCGCGGTGGTGAGTGGCGGAAATATTTACACTTCAAGTGGTTATGGCGGAACTTCTGGTCTCCCAAACGCTGAATTGTGGACATCGCGCCAACCCCCAGCCCCGTATAATAGGGAGCTGGAGTGGAATGGAATCGCTATGTCTTCCGATGGAGTACATCAGACCGCGATCAGGAATGGTCCGAATGGTCGGCAAATCCACACTTCAGGGGATCATGGCGAAAGTTGGCCGGGGGTAGGGTTGACTTCATGTGATGGAGGTCAATGTAATAAAAACTGGACTGGAATCGCTATGTCTCGGGATGGTCAGCGCCAAACCGCGGTAGCTTCTTTGTCGGGTATTTATCGGTCGTTGGATTACGGTCGGTCGTGGTCTTTGGTGGGGAACACAAGTCTAATCTCGTGGAATGGAATTGATATGTCCTGGGATGGTAAGTATCAGACCGCGGTATCATACAATGCGGGTGGTGTAAGTGGACGAATCTACACTTCCTCTGATTTTGGCGCTACCTGGATTGCGCGCGGTCTAGATATTGGTTATAAAACAGTCGCTATGTCTGCCGATGGCCAACACCAAACCGTGGGCGCAGTATCGGGGCATCTTTATATCGCTGATGTTTATTATGACCTTACTGTTGGAGTCGACCCGCCCAACACTGGCACCACTGATCACGACGGAGTTACGAGTCACATTTCTGGCGAGGTTGTTCCCATCTCGATTACTCGTACGACTTCGGGTTGGGCTTTTACCCATTGGTCGGGTGATTGCACGGATGAGTTGGTGCCTTGCCGTGTCACGATGAATAGAGACAGAAGTGTTACTGCTCATTTTGAACCGATCAGATTGGATGTCGAGGTGATTGGTTTGGGCACCGTCACTTCGGATCCTCCCGGTATTAACTGCACCAGTGTCGGTGGCGTTTGTTCGCAGACGTACGATCTCCCGACCCCGGTGTCTTTAATCGCCACCCCGCACCAGCCCTCCGTTCCTACTCCTACTGATCGCTGGTGGACTTTTGCTGGCTGGTCAGGGAATTGTGGATCGGGTGGGTGCATGGTGAACAGAATTAAGAATGCGACGGCGACCTTCATTACTGGCGACATCCTGCCAGACGAGCCACCCGATAATCCACCCGGGACGCCACCAGTGTGTGATGATAATCCATTTTCGCCAGATGGGACGACGAGAAACGATAACTATCGCCACGGTTGTAGCCCGCCGGTTAATGTGTCTAATGTGTCTCAAAACAAGACCGGCGGTTTATCGGTCGGCAGTCCGTCCCTTGGTGGTTTGATTGTTGATGCCGGCGCCTTGATTCGCGGGGTTCTCAAATTACCTTACGATGTTACTGGCACTTTGGATGTCGGTGATGTCGGGGATGTTTTGACTCTCACTAATCTCGACGGCACCGCGAGTTGGAGACCATTGGCACTCTCTTGCGAAAATAAGTGGGCGACAATTCTACCCACCGCCACCGCACCGTGGCAAACCGCAACCACCCCAGTTTGCGAGGCGGGATATAAGGTGACTGGCGGGGGAATTAATCTGTCATCAAACCCCGCTCTTCTTACTTCGGTTTACACCGAAAGTTATAAATCTCCTTCCGCCGAAGCGTGGGTCGGACGGTTGAGAGGGGACGGACTGGGCGCGACGGTCTACGCCCGCTGTTGCAAGTTCCAATGATTTTAAAATTATTATGAAAAAATATCTTTTCACCTTTTTTATCGCCATCTTGTTTCTAATTCCAATTAGTGAGGTCTTAGCCCTTAATTATCCTTTGACAGTTTTTCGCGCCGGCGACGGCGATGGCCAGGTCTGGTCCGCCAATGATAATAATGGCATCATCTGTCCCGGCGATTGTTCGCAGAGTTACCTTGGGGGTACTGAAGTTCGTTTGGACGCATGGCCCCTTCCTGGCAGTATTTTCACCGGTTGGTCAGTCGGATTCTCAGCCTGTGGAAATGGGACTAATAGTGATACTTATTGTATTGTGACTGTGCGTGGACCCGAGACAAAAGTAATCGCGTTTTTCAATCGTCCTGTTCTCACTATGGCTGTTGGCACTGGCTCCGGCACAACCAATCCTTCAGTTGGTGCCCACACTTACAACTCCGGCGACATGGTGCCACTCGGCGCCACTCCAAGCGACGGCTTCACTTTCAATAATTGGACGGGTGACGGTGACTGCGCGGATGGTTCGGTGACGATGAATGCAAACAAAACCTGCACCGCAAATTTTACAGCTGATTCGCCTCCGCCTGGTGGTGGCACTCCCACCATCACTCTCACCGCTCCCACCGGTGGCAATTATACCCCAAGCCAAAGTGTTAATGTGGTTTGGACGACCACTAATCCTCCAGCTGACGCTGCAGTTACACTTTTCCTGATAGGGGATTTGGCAGGTAATATAGGTTCAGTTGCCCGACGTGCTGGTTCGTCTTATAATTTTCCTCTATCGGCGGTGACTACTTCTGACACTTATCATTTTGAGGCGTGGTTAGAAAATGGCAGTCGGCTTGTCGTGGCCACTTCCATTGGGGCAAACTTTACCGTGACTGTCGGTGGAGGACCTCCGCCCGGCAACCGTGTTCTTACTATATGGTTCACTCCCGTGGGGGCCGCTGCCAGTATCAGTCCCCCGATTGGTCCCAATGTCTACAGCTATCTCGAGACAGTGAGGCTCAACGCTACTGCCAATGATGGTTATACTTTTACTGGTTGGACTGGCGATAATGCCGACTGCTCGGATGGAGATAATTTGGTGACGATGGATGTTTCCAAAACCTGTACGGCAAATTTTAGTCTAGCCAACATCAACATTGCCCCCGTCGTCTCCGCCGGTCTTGACCAAACTATCACTTTGCCGGACGACACTGCTTCGTTGAATGGTACCGTGACGGATGATGGTTTACCCAATCCGCCGGGAACAGTAACAACCATCTGGAGCAAAGTTTCGGGTCCGGGAACGGTAAGTTTCGCTAATATGTCCGCGGTTGATACCATCGCCACCTTCTCTACGGCTGGCGCTTATTCCCTTCGGCTCACGGCGGATGACGGCGAATTTGCTAGATTCGATGATATAATTATCACCATCAATTCGCCACTCCCCACCCACTTTACCCTATCGGTGATCAACGATGGCGGGGGCACGGCCACTTCTTCACCCGCCGGCATCAATTGTAGTGCGGATTGTTCAGAAATTTATGATTCCGGCACCATAGTCAGGCTCACAGCTGAAGCTGATCCCGGCTTCACCTTCGCTGGTTGGTCAGGCGCTTGTACCGGGGTTTGTAATGTTACGATGGATGGAGATAAAACTGTCACCGCGAAATTTGATGAGATTAGTAGTTGCGCCGACACCGGTCTCGGCTGGCAAGCACCACTTTATTTACTGACGCAGTGCGACGGGTCGAATTCTTTTGACCCAGGTTGCTATTTGCCGGTCAATATATCTAGTAGTTTTCAAAGCAAGAATACTTGTTTTTCTCTCGGTAGTCCGACTACCGACGGTTTACTTGTTGATGCCGGCGTCTACATTAGGAGAGTTCTTAAATTGCCTTTCGGTCTTACCCCAGGTCAACTTAACGATAAAATTGGCGATGTTCTGACTCTCACTGATATCACAACGCCCACTGGTGTTCTTGATGGCACGGCTATTTGGGGTGCCACTTGCGTTAATGCCAGCGTGGGGATTCAAGCTGATGACACACTGTGGAAAACCGCCACGGCTTTTTGCCCCGCTAATTATAAAGTTACCAGTGGCGGGATTAAACTGTTGTCGAGCCCCACTACCGGTTCTATTTATACCGAAAGTTATCCAGCGGCTTCAGCCGAAGCGTGGGTCGGACGATTAAGAGAGAGCGGACTAGGTGCGACGGTCTATGCCCGTTGTTGTCGTTAGGTTATTACCAGTGTAGACTTTGGCGATGTCGTTGCTCGAACAGATTAGGAATTTTTCCATCATTGCTCACATTGATCACGGCAAGTCGACTTTAGCCGATCGGTTTTTGGAATTGACCGGCACGGTGGAGAAGCGTCAGATGAAAGAACAAATTCTCGATATGATGGATTTGGAGCGCGAACGGGGGATTACGATCAAGATGACGCCGGTCACAATGACCTATTCTATAAGTCCCGACGCTTCGGTCGGGATCCCGACTTTATGTCGGGACTACAAACTTAACCTGATCGACACTCCCGGGCACATTGATTTCTCTTACGAAGTGTCGCGCGCGCTTCAAGCGGTGGAAGGAGCGGTCTTGTTAGTTGACGCGACCAAAGGGGTGCAGGCGCAAACTTTGTCGGTCTTGGCGACGGCGCGCGCCCTCAAGTTGGTGATTATTCCGGTGATTAATAAAATTGATTTGGCTTCGGCTCGACCGGTGGTGGTGCGCGCCGAGCTGATGAAATTACTTGATTGCGTTTCGACTGATATTTTGGAGGTGTCGGCGAAAACCGGTTTAGGGGTGGAGAATTTGCTTGAAGCAATTGTGGCGAGGATTCCCGCGCCCCGTAGTGAAATTCCCGGTTCCCGCGCTTTGGTGTTTGATTACGAATATTCCAATCACCGCGGATTGATTGTCTATGTGCGAGTTTTTGATGGATCTTTTCGTCCGCGCGAACCACTTATTTTCGGCGTGACGCAGGAGAAATTTACGCCGACAGAAGTGGGCGTTTTTCGTCCCGAGAAAGCGTCGGTGGAGACACTGGTCGCCGGGGACATCGGTTATCTGGTGACGGGAATTAAATCATTAAGTCGGGCAAAAGTCGGTGAGACAATTCTTTCAGCTCAATCCGCCTCGGGCGGACCTCTTTTTCCCGGTTACACTGAACCCAAACCGATGGTTTGGGCA
>JAGVGK010000042.1 GCA_020057185.1 Minisyncoccota bacterium
ATCGCTGAACTTTCTATCAAATTTGTCGCGAATGATCTCCTCGATCCAATTCGTGATAAGCTTCGAGACTTTAACAGTTATTGTTTTGATGGGTTTGTTGATTTCGATCAAGCGGTCGCAAGATACTGGGAAATTGTTGATATGTTGGAAAAGGCGCGGGTCGAGCATGAGGTCAGAGAAGCCAAGGATCGAGAAAATCGTCGTGCCGAGGTGGTTGAACGGGAACGCCTGGCCCAGGAGGCGATTCAATCTCGTCGGGATCAAGACGCTTGGGAGTTGGAGGAGGAATTGGCCACACTGCCGACTGTGTAACTTTGTCGAGAGAATTTGAATGTTAGTGAGGCTCATGGTGAAGAACCATGGGCTTTTTTTGTGGATAACTGCGATTTGACACGATACCCTTGGGGGGTATAAGATGGGGTGATGGATAATCATCAAGGTAAATTGATCCGGCGGTTGAAGATTGTTGAGGGGCAAATTCGTGGTTTGCAGGCGATGGTGGAGAAGGGGGTTTATTGCATTGATGTCATTACCCAGACATCGGCGGTTCGGCAGGCCCTCTCGGGAATCGAGGATCAACTAATGGAAAGACATCTAACCACCTGCGCGATGAAGAGGGATGAAATTTTGAAAGTTTATCGCCTCAAACGTAAATAAAATAATATATGCAAACTCAAACTTACAAAATCAAAGGCATGCACTGCGCTTCCTGCGCGAGTATTATTGAAAAAACTTTTAAAAAAGTGGACGGCGTGGAGTCGGCGGAAGTGAATTATGGCACCGAAACGGCGAAAGTCGCGTTCGACGAGTCGAAAACTAATCCGCAGCAGTTGTCGCAAAAAATCGAACCGCTTGGTTATTCGCTTGTGACTGAAACAGCCGAAGAAATGGGAATGTCGGCGGACGAACACGCCGTTCATACTGGTCTTGGGCAATCAAAAAAAGAGAAGCTAGTCGAGCTGGCGGAGATGCGGACCAAAATTATCTCGGTGGTGCCACTCACCCTATTTGCGATTTTTGTTTTGGGCTGGGATACCCTCGCGCAGTTCAAGGTTGTTTCGGCGATCCCGATTTTCTGGGGAGATTTTTTTAGTCACTTTCTGCCGGTGATGGCGACTTACACCTTATTTATTGTTGGTCAACCGTATCTGATGGGGGTTTATCGTTTTTTGCGTTACGGCAAGGCCAACATGGACACACTCATTGGTCTGGGCACGGCGGTGGCTTTTCTTTACAGTCTGATCGTCACCGCTTTCGGGGAAAGTCTCAAGACTTATATCAATACGGGGAATACTTATTATGATGTGACGATTGTAGTTATCGCCTTTATTACGCTGGGTAAATATCTCGAAGCCCGATCGAAATTAAAAACCGGCGATGCGATTGAAAAACTTTTGAATTTACAAGCTAAAACGGCTTTGGTTGTCCGTGACGGTCGGGAAGTTGAAATCCCGATCGTGCAAGTGGTGCACGGCGATTTAATTGTGGTTAAACCGGCGGGGAAGATTCCGGTGGATGGTGTGTTGACCGCCGGCGCGTCGTATGTGGATGAATCAATGGTGACCGGCGAGCCGATGCCCGTTAATAAAAAAATTGGGGACAAGGTCGTCGCCGGAACAATCAATACTACGGGCTCATTTACTTTCCAAGCCACGAAAGTTGGGTCAGAAACTTTGTTGGCAAATATCATCAAGCTGGTGGGCGAGGCACAAGGGAGTAAGGCACCGATTCAAGCTTTGGCAGATAAAATTTCCAGCGTTTTCGTGCCGGTGGTTTTAGTTGTTTCGTTTGTGACTTTGGGGTTGTGGTTGCTAATTGGGACGCAATATCTCGGTTTCTCGCAGGCGCTGTCTTTTGGGCTGGTGTCATTTGTCGGCATTCTGGTGATTGCTTGTCCGTGCGCTTTGGGATTAGCGACGCCGACGGCGATCATTGTCGGTGTCGGCAAGGGCGCGCGGGAGGGAATTTTAGTCAAAGATGCTGGCACGCTCGAGAAACTTCATAAAGTTAATGTGGTAGTTGTTGATAAAACGGGGACCTTGACGAAAGGCAAACCCGAACTGGTTTCGATCAAAAATTTGTCTGACCGCGCCGACCAAGATCTTATTTCCATCCTCGCTTCGCTTGAAAATAAATCCGAACACCCGATTGCTCACGCAATTGTTTCGTATGCAACTGCCAACAAAATTAATCTCCAGGCAGTTAATAATTTTGAGGCAATCAAGGGGCAGGGGGTGAAGGGGATAGTTGGCGATGTCCTCTATTTTGCGGGCAATGCGAAATTAGTACAGGAACTTAATTTATCTTTCGACGCGCCGTTGATTGAAGCTGAAACGATGACTGGCAAAACGCCAGTCTTTCTCGCGACTAAAGAAAAGGTGCTAGCCGTGGTGATGGTGGCGGATGCGATTAAGCTGGAGGCGATAGAGGCGGTAGCGCATCTTCATCAACTGGGCATCAAAACGATTATGCTCACGGGTGATCACCAGAACACCGCCCAATATATTGCTAAACAAGTTGGCATTGATGAAGTGGTGGCGGAAGTAATGCCGGCGGATAAATTAAATAAGATTAAGGAACTTCAAGCACAAGGCAAAATTGTGGCGATGGCGGGCGACGGCGTGAATGACGCGCCGGCACTGGCGCAAGCCGATGTCGGGATCGCGATGGCGACCGGCACCGATGTGGCGATTGAATCGGCAGGAATCACACTCCTGCATGGCGATATTTCCAAGTTGGTGAAGGCGATCAATCTCTCGAAGATCACGATGCGGGGAATTAAACAAAATCTTTTCTGGGCGTTTATTTATAATATCGTCGGTATTCCGCTGGCAGCGGGACTTTTTTATCCGCTTTTTGGCTGGCTCTTGAGTCCGGTTTTCGCCGGTCTGGCGATGGCTTTTTCTAGTGTCTCGGTGGTCGGCAATTCACTTCGTCTCAAGGGCAAAAAAATATGAAATATTTCGTTTCACTTTTTCTCATTATAAGTTTTGTCAGCACGGGAGTTTTCAGCTTTGCATTTTTTGCTCATGGCGCCAATCATTTCGATAACAATTGCTTGGTCTACACAATTGAGGGTGCCATTTGTCCCGTCTCGGGGGTTCAGGGGCTGGCAGAAATTTTAATTCCGGCAATTTTCCAATTATTTTTTGCTTTAGTTCTTTTATTTCTTATTCCTGTTTCAATCTTTCGGTTATCACAAAATTGGCGATATCTAAAATTTCGAATAGATTATCATCGACGGAGATTCATTCGTTGGCTGGCGTTGCTAGAGAATAGCCCCTCGGTTTAATTGAGGTTTTTATTAATCTAATTACCCAAATTAAATCAACATGAAAAAAAATATTATTACCTTTGTGATTATCTTAGTCGGTCTTTTCAGTTTGATGTGGTGGGGCAAACCAGCGCAAACTTCGGTGCCAACGCCTGGGTCAAACACCGGCGCGGGGAGTGCCTTAACGGCGACCGAGAAACTTTATGATTTCGGCACGATCTCAATGGCCAATGGGAAAGTAGACAAGATTTTTAAAGTTACTAACCTAACTGATAAAGACATCAATGTTGAAAGCGTGGTGACTTCCTGTATGTGCACCGTGGCTTATCTCGAAAGTGCGGGTGGCGAGAAAGGGCCATTTGGTATGCCCGGTCACGGTGGGCCGGTGGCTAAAGCGAATGAAATTATAAAGGCTGGTGAGTCGCGGGCAGTTAGGGTGGTCTATGATCCCAATGCTCACGGTCCGGCCGGGGTGGGGCCAGTCGATCGGTTTATTTATCTCACGGACGCGTCTGGCCGTACTTTAGAATTGGAGATAAAAGCGACGGTGACACCTTAACTTATGAAAAGAATTATCACGATCCTAGCCGTTGTCGGGCTTATTTTTGTCGGCATTGTTCTGCTCAAAAATAGTTCAATTACTGCCGAGCTATTATGGAGTGTTAGCGACAAGGGGACTTGGCTTCTGCCCCTCGTTTTGCTCTCCTCGATTCTTGACAGCGTTCATCCGTGCTCTTTCTCGATCCTGCTCATTACTATCGCCTTTCTCTTCGGGATGCAAATGACTCGACGGAAGATCTTGCAAATCGGCGGGGTCTATATTGTCGGCATCTTTACCGCTTATCTTTTGATCGGTCTCGGACTGTTGAAAGTGTTGCACTTGTTTAACACCCCGCATTTTATGGGGAAACTCGGCGCGACTCTTTTAATTGCCTTCGGGATTATTAACCTGATCAGTCAGTTTTTTCCCAAATTCCCGATTAAGCTCAAACTGCCGGCGGTCGCTCATGCCACGATGGGAAAACTGATGGATAAGGTTTCTCTGCCGGCCGCTTTCGGTCTTGGCTTGCTGGTCGGCATTTGCCAATTTCCCTGTATGGGTGGGCCGTACTTGATGGTGATCGGATTACTGCGTGATCAAGTGACTTACTTCGCTGGTTTTGGTTATCTCCTGCTCTACAATATTATTCTGATTGTTCCGTTGGTGGTGGTTCTATGGCTGGCGGCAGATAAACTGTTGCTTGATAAAATGCAGGAATGGAAGAGAGTGAATCTGAACGGCGTTAAACTATGGGCGGGGTTGATAATGATTATTCTCGGTATTCTAATCTTCTACATCTAAATCAAACTAAAATGTTTATTATTATCACTCTAACTTCAATTCTCGGCCTTACCATCTTAGCGTGGTCGGTCAAACGATTTTTTCCTTTTCCGATTTGTCCGATCTGTGTTGGTGTTAGCTTGACCTGGCTGTGGATGCTCATTGGGCAATGGATCGATAAATTATCAATGGTTGATTACCAATTGCCAATGGCGATGTTAATGGGTGGTACGGTGGTTGGGGGGATGTCGAAATTAGAAAAATTAATTGAACCAAAATTTGTTTTGGTCTGGAAGACGGTCTTTGTGACCTCGGGATTCTTGGCGATGTATAGTTTGGTCACTGGGCATTGGTTGATTCTGACAGTCGGAATAATTGTGGCTGGCTTCGCGACTCTCGCTTCCAAACTGGAGAAAATTGAAAAGCATAAAAAAGAATCGGAGGAAATTAAAGGATTAAAAGATAAAATGAAAAATTGTTGTTAAAAATTAATCTAAATCATTTATGTTAAAAAATATTTTAGTTGTAGTGGTTCTGGTGGCGGGTGTATGGCTCTACGCGACGGGGGAGAGAGTGCCACTCCCGGGGTCAACGCCGAGCCTGCCCGACGGCTCGCCTCGCGTCGAAGCGGGCAAGGCGGGTGTTGACTTGGAAGAAAAAGTTTTACCGTCGGCGGGCGTTATTTTACCGGTTCGCTGGGGCGATCTGGGAAAGCAAATGATTGCCACCGGCGTGATTGACGGAGAAAAATTCGAGCAATTATATTCGAGCCGTGGTGGCTTAACGCCGGAAATGAAAGCAATGCTCAAGGGAGAAAACAACGGCAACATTAAAATCACCGCCGAGAATTCCGGCGTGATTCTCAACCTCTTATGGGCGTTGGGCTTGGGCTCAAAAAACGAAATCTTGGATAAGGGTCCGATGACCGATAAAAATTACGGCGGGGCCGGCAACTTCGCTTCGACTGGCGGTTGGACGCTCGCGAAGGGCGACCCCTCGACGGGGCTCGGGGCAAGCGCGATGGATCATTACAGTCAGCATCAGTTCTTTAATTTAACACCAGAACAGCAGACGCTGGTGGAAAAAATGTCTAAGGGGATCTATCGGCCGTGTTGCGGTAATTCAACTTATTTTCCGGACTGCAATCACGGGATGGCGATGCTTGGTCTGCTTGAACTGATGGCTTCGCAGGGGGTGAGCGAGTCGGATATGTGGCAGACGGCTTTGGCGGTGAATTCTTATTGGTTCCCGGATACTTATCTGACGATAGCGACTTATATGAAAAATAATGGCGTTGATTGGAAAGATGTTAGTCCGCAGGAAATGCTCGGCGCTGATTATTCTAGTGGGCAAGGTTATGCCAAGATTGCTTCGCAAGTTACGACCTCGGGTAATTCACACAGTGGCGGAAGTGGTTGCGGTGTCGATGCCGGCGCGCCAGCGCCTCAACGACAGTCGAGTGGTTGTGGGGTCGCCGCGGGACAACCAGCTCCGGTCGCCGTTCCCCAAAAGCAAACTGGTTGTGGAATATAATGACCACAGATCAGAAAGTCATTGGAAGCATTGGATTATTAACCCTAGTTATTCTAATTGGCGGATTATGGTTATCAGATAAAAAAGCAACTGAAAACCAAGAAAAGTTAAGTCAACCTCTTGTGGGGGAGGAAATTGCTGATCTTGGTGCGCAACATGTGGCGCAAGAAGAAACGCATCCAAATTATAATTCCAATCCACCCACCTCTGGTTGGCATTGGGCTGGTGTGGCGGGTGCAGGGATCAAAAATAAGCCAATCCCCGATGAACTTATTCTTCATAGCATGGAACACGGCGCGGCTGTCGTGTGGTATAAAGATGATTTGACGGAGAATGAGGTTGAACTGATTAAAAAAGCATTCAACCGCGCGTCAGGGAAAAAGATAATGTTGCCGCGTAAAGATTTAGATGTGCCGGTGGCGCTCACTTCTTGGAATTATCTTCTCAAATTGGAGACAATTGATGAAGCAAAAATCATTGAGTTTATCGAGACGAACAACGATCGTACGCCCGAAAAAGCGCCGATCTAATTATTAAATAAATAAAATAAAATATGAAACGATCAAAATTAATGCACATTATCAGTGTTGTTGTGGGTTTGGTCGGAGTGTTTATCTTCGTGGGCGCCATTCTCGGCGGGGGAGATAATCTGGTTTTTGGGATTACCAAGGTTGATGCCTTACTCTGCGCCGGGATTCTTATCCTGATCGCCATTTGGGGTCAGATTGGAACGATTCATCACATGATGCTGGAGAAACACGGGAATTGTTGTCGTTAAAAGGGAAGATGTCGAAAGTTATCTTGAAATCTATTGGTTATGGACTTGGGGCGACATTCGTATTACTCGCGGTTTATTTCCTCGTGCTGACATTAGTTTCCGGTTGGAGTTTTGCTCAAAGCCAGTTTGCGGAATTCTGGTATTTTATTATTAGTTTGGCGGTCGGTTTCGGCGTTCAGATTGCCTTGTACCAATACATTAAGACCCTGGTGCATAGTGGACAGGGGATGGGTAAAGTCGTTGGCGTTTCTGGTACTACCTCCACGATAGCGATGATTTCTTGTTGCGCTCACTATCTCGTCAATCTACTGCCTATTCTTGGCGTGACGGGAATTGTGACCTTTGTGGCGCAATATCAAGTCAAACTATTTTGGGTGGGGATTTTCTTTAACCTTGCGGGTATCGGATATATGGCTAAGAGAATTATTAAATTCAAAAAACAAACATGAAATCCCCATCTTACCTCGTTGTTGGTTTAGTGGCGGTCGCTCTTCTTTATTACTCTGGAGTTTTTGAAGGGCAAAAACCGTCAGTTGAAATTGCGCCATCGACAAATATCGTCACCAAACAATGGGAAACAAAAAGCGACGATCAGCCACCAGTTACAATTACTGTCACCCCGATTGATATTTCGTCAGGATTAAAAGAATGGAAATTCGCTGTAGTTATGGACACCCATTCAGTCGAGTTAGATCAGAATCTAACTAAACTTGCTGTGCTTATAGATGATCAAGGCAAAGAGTACCAACCGCTTAATTGGGAAGGTCCGGTTGGTGGTCACCACCGTGAAGGGGTGTTGGTATTTAGCGCCGTGGAGCCGACACCCCAAGTGGTTGAAATTAAAATTAAAGATGTTGGTGGCATTCCCGAACGATCTTTCAAGTGGCATTTGAAATAAATTTGGTATACAATAAAGTATTATTAACTAATTATTAATTACTATGATGTACGGATTATACAATGGTTACGACGGGTTTGGTGGGGGAATTATGATGATCGCTTTTTGGGCTTTATTTGTTATTTTTATTGTGTGGGTGGTACGCGAAGTTAGCGGTCGAAATGGAAATTCGAACTCAAAAGCCCTCGACATCTTAAAAGAGCGTTATGTTAAGGGGGAAATTAATAAAGAAGAATTCGAGTCCAAGAAAAAGGACATCGGTGCCTAATCTTATGAAATATAGCTACAAACGAGAAGTCTCGCTCACCTTCGCGGAGGCGGTGGAAAAAATAAAAACAGAATTGGCTAAAGAAGGATTTGGCGTGCTCACCGAAATAGATGTTAAAGCCACGCTCAAGAAAAAACTTGATGTCGATTATGAGAATTATCTTATTCTTGGTGCTTGCAATCCGCCGTTTGCTTGGCAAGCGCTTCAAGCCGAAAAAGAAATTGGCTTGCTCTTGCCTTGCAATGTGATTGTCTATGAGGAAAAGGGAAAGGTCTTAGTGTCAGCGATCCTGCCGGTGGTTGCGATGGGGATGGTTGATAACCCGGCGCTAGTTGGCATTGCGAGAGAAGTAGAAGAAAAATTAAAGAAGGTTGTTAACGGCGTTTAATCAAAAATAAATGCTACGATATCATCCGACCATCGTGATGCTCGCGGTGGTGGTTGCTTATGCGATCTGTTTTACGGCAATTAAGATTGGTTTGGCTTACGCCCCGCCACTCTTATTTGGCGCGCTTCGCGCGCTGATCGGTGGCGGGGCGGTGTTAGTGACCCTGTGGTTTTTGAAATTGCCTTTATGGCCGGAGCGAAAATTGTGGCCGTGGATTCTGGTGGTCGCGGTAAGTGCGACAACGATCAATTACGCGGCGATGTTCTTAAGTCCCGGTCGCGCTGGCGCAGGCATCGCTTCAGTCTTGGGCAATATGCAACCGCTCTTTATTGTCATCATGGCGACCATCTTTTTGGGGGAGCGTTTATTGAAAATCAATCTGTTGGCCTTAATCTTGAGTATTATAGGAATTATTCTAATCTCTTCTCCTGCTTTTTTTGAACCGACCACTGATGCCCTTTTTGGTTCTATCCTGGCCCTCGTCGCTTCGGCGAGCGCAGCGGTCGGCAGTATTTTGATGAAATATCTGAATCAACCGTCAGCGGTTTTACAAGTCACGGCGTGGCAATTTATTGTTGGCAGTGTGCCGTTGTTTATTTTTTCCAATGCGATTGAATTGCCGGATTATAGTTTGATGATGACTTCCGAATTTATTGCTGTTTTGCTTCTGTTGGCGTTATTTGGCACCGCGTTCGGATCGGTGGCTTGGTACTCGCTGATCCAACGACACGAGGTTGGGCAATTATCACTCGGCCTTTTCTTGGTGCCGGTTTTCGGTTTGGGTATTGCCTTAATGTTTGGTGAGAAACTTGGGGGAATTGAAATATTGGGGGCGATAATAATAATGATCGCTATTTGGAAACAGCGTCAACTTAAGGTAGGATAAATTGAATGGTTCAAAAAACTCACACCTTCCATATTCACGGTATGCACTGTGCGGTGTGTGTGGTGGTGACCGAAAGCGAATTACTCGAACTCTCGCATATCAAGTATGCCAAATCGAATCTTCATAATAATTCGGTGGAGGTCTCCGGTGAGTTCGGAGACCGAACGCCAGAAGTAATTGCCGAAGAATTGACCTTGGTTCTCACCAAGCACGGTTATCGTTTGTCGGTTGAAAGAGAAGTAAAGAATAAAAAATTATCCGACTTCAAGATTGCCGTACCCGTGGCGTTAACTTTCGCGGTACTGTTTGTTGTCTTACAGAAAATTGGCTTGGTGAATCTGGTTGATACCAGCCAAGTTTCTTATGGCACGGCTATTGTCGTGGGAATTATCGCGTCGCTCTCCACTTGTATGGCGGTGGTCGGCGGGTTGCTCCTCTCGATGTCCGCCTCGTTCGCCAAAGAAGGCGATAAAATTCGACCCCAACTCCTTTTCCATATTGGTCGAATTATTTCCTTTTTTATCCTCGGCGGAATAATTGGTGCGATTGGTTCGGCTTTTACTCTCAATACCGGTGCGACTTTTATTCTGAACTTAATTATTGGTCTCGTGATGCTCGTTCTTGGTCTTAACCTCCTTGATGTTTTTCACTTCACGAAGAAGTTCCAGCCCGCAATGCCGAAATTCCTGGCGCGCCACGCGTTCGGTTTGTCCAAATTAAACCATTCCGTGACGCCATTTTTAGTCGGGGTGGCGACATTTTTTCTGCCCTGTGGCTTCACCCAATCAATGCAAATTTTCACCTTATCCACCGGCAGTTTTCTCAAGGGTGGATTGACGATGCTCGCTTTCGCACTTGGCACCTTGCCCGTTTTGGCGTTGGTTAGTTTTAGTTCTTTCAGTATTAAGAATAATTCGAAAGCGGGGATTTTTTTCAAAACGGCCGGCCTTGTCGTGATTATGTTCGCCCTCTTCAATCTTATTAACAGTTTAGTCGTGATCGGGGTTCTTCCGCCCGTGTTTAATTTCTAGTATCATCATTTTTATGAAAGCCACGATTATCTCAATTATTCTCACCGCCCTGCTCATCGGCTGGGCGGTCGCGCTTTCCAACGGTGGTTCGGCGTCAGACTCAGTTTTTCCGGCAAACAATGTCAGTATTATCGACGGCAAACAAATTATTAAAATTCACGCCAAGGGTGGGTACTTGCCCCGCCGAAGCATTGCGAAGGCGGGTCAGCCGACCCTCTTGCGATTTGATACTAACGGCACCTTCGATTGTTCAGCCTTGGTTCGAATTCCCAGTTTGAATATTTCCCAATTCCTCTCGCTGTCGGGCACGACCGATATTGATATTGGCAGTCCCCAAGTCGCTACGCTCTACGGCACTTGCGGGATGGGAATGTATCCATTCGAAATTGACTTCCAAAGCTAATTATTTTGGTACAAGCCAATAAGTCATATTTTAAGCCATTTATTGATGTCAAGGGTGACCCTTGACATTGGGGCTATTGACAATCTAGTCGCATAGGTATATAATGGAAGCAGATTAGGATATTCGGGGTTTAATGCTCCTTTTGGGTGCTTAGAGTCCGAGGTAGCCTTTGATGATTTTAGTCCGACGATTTTTGTTTAAACCGCGATGAATATTGATG
>JAGVGK010000021.1 GCA_020057185.1 Minisyncoccota bacterium
GAACAAGCGTCAGCGGACCTAAATTTTTAGTTCTCGCTTCGGCCTCGACCATTGCCAATTGTAAATCTTTCGGCAGAGAGCTACGATCACCGATACAGCGAAAAATAGTTTTGTCGGCGACCAGCGTGTCAATCTCGGTTTTCAAAAATTGGCGGAATAATTTAAACAGGAAATTAACTTCCAGTTTTTTCCTCTGCCAATTCTCGGTCGAGAAAGCGTAGGCGATCACCGTGGTGATTTCCACTTCGCGCGACCATTTCAGAACTTCCCGAAACTTCTCGACGCCCCGTCGATGCCCCTCAAACACCGGCAACCCCGCTTGCTTCGCCCACCGCCGATTGCCGTCCATAATAATTCCGATCGTTCGAATTTGGTTCATAGTCCAATACTAAAATTCCATCTAATACGCCGAAAGAACTTCCAAGATATTTTTTGAAAGATTGGCAAATTCCTCTTTTGACTTCTCGATGTTTTCTTTCGTGCCTTGTTGTTTATCGGCAATCAGCGCCGGGTCAAGATCAAAAATTGCCACGCCAAGTTCTTGGCACTTAGCTGGAATCCGACCGTAATCTTGAATAATATTTAAGGGATTTTTCCAACTTGCCTCGACTAATCCATTCCGACAATGTTTTTCCGAAAGATAAGTGCGCACTCGTTCCGGAATCTTTTCCATCCACGCGCGGTGGTCAGCAATCGGTTGCTTGCCATACACATTGTAAGCATTAACAATATAGCCGATAAAAAGAGGATCCCCGGGGAGCACCAGTTTTGTTTCCGTGTTGCCCGCCAGCGCTTTAGCGGAATTCCGCCATTGGCTTTTCCATTTCTCATACACCACGCCCAAATTTTCAATCCCCTGAACGCTGAAAGCGTCCGGCATCATTGGCACCACGAAATAATCAGCTCCCAGTAAAATCATCTGATTCAATAGCCCCAAACTCGGCGAGGTGTCAATAATAAAAATATCTATTTGTTCACTTAATCCTTTTTCTCTCAAAAACCGATCAATGGCGCTGGTTTGAAAATAACCAATCGGCTGCCCAGAAGCCGCTTGTCCGTAAGCGGTTGAGAGCAAGTTTTCATACAGAGAAAGATTTATATCGCCCTTAAGCAACAGGAGATTTTTATCGGCCTTAACCGGCAGAAATTTCACCGCCAGATTTATATCACTACCCCCTTCAACCACTCCGCGCAACATGTCATACACCGTCTTTTCGGTTTCAGAAAAAAGATGCTCGGCATAATATTCTTCCCCCAGCGCCAGCCGTGAAAGATTGCATTGTGGGTCCAAATCAATCAGTGCCGTCTTGTACCCTTGTTTCGCAAACGACACGGCGCAATTAAAAGCCAGTGTTGTTTTACCAACCCCACCTTTATTATTTACAAAAATAAGTTTTTTTGAGCGCGGAAATTTCATTAATTACAGTGTAGCAAATAGCGACCGCTTGGTAAAACTAATGCGCGGTGAGGGATTCGGACCCCCGACCCCCTCAGTGTAAATGAGGTGCTCTAACCAACTGAGCTAACCGCGCATATGAAAATAAACATCCCAAAATCACCCGATTTCGAAAGGGGGAATGCCTTTCCCTATTTTATTATCAACCCCCCTTGAAAATAAACCCTGAGAAATCTCTTGGCCAGGTTTCTGATAATAATTGTCCTTTTTAGCTTTGCCTATCTTTTCCAGTAATCCTTTTTCAACCCAACCATGCAACAACCTAGACATTTTTAAAACATCGTCAACACCAGTTATCTCTCGTGCCTTTTTGTTAATAATGCGATAATTTTCATCAAGGTATTTGCTAACAGTATCCCAATATTCAATTCTGTGCATATTAAAAAGCAACAACAAAACTGTATCCGGTCTTAGTTTCGGAGGAAAAAATAATGGCTCGTATAGATTTTGTTCTTTCATAACCTTGAACATACGATCAACTCCTTCCCCAATATCAAGGTTGGGTGCTGTTTGGAAACGGTTCAGTGTTCGCAAAATTAAAGGATTGCGAGCAAAACGCTCGGCTCTAATATTTTCAACAGTGATATGACCGGGGTAAGTCCCAGGACTTTCAACTTCGACACGATCATCAAAAAAACGAACCTGAATATCATCCTGCACAAAATAATTTCTATGTATAACCGCATTGGTTATTGCTTCTTGAAATACCCACTCTGGTATCAGAAAAGTGGGATTGAACGAGGCCCCACTTAATTTGGGAGGTGAATTTTTTACAATTCCACGAAAATACTCGATAGCTTGTTCAATCTGCTTCATCAAGGGTCCTTCGATAGTAAAAGGTCGGGTGACAAAATTCGGCTTTTCTGTATAAGTTGGTTTCGTACCATAATAGTGAGAGATTTTTATTCCGCATTTGCTTGTCAGGGCAACCGAGGGATTCTTTCCAAAAAGTAACAACCCAGCTTTAGTCAACTCGTACTTCCCACTACCACCGACCGCCAGCCCATTGTCTTTCAGGAATTGCCAATCATCCAGACCAACGCTTGATGTATCTTTTTTATATTGAGACAGAAGGTCATAATCTAAATTTTCGAGAGAGGTAGCGCCGGATTTTTCACTTTCAAATTTAATCGCCCCTTTTTCGTACTTGAGACGCATTATTTCCGTTGAACCAATTTTTACATTCTGCCTCCCCTTCCTAATAAAAGTGTCCCCTCGTTTAAGTGAGTGGACATCATTACTCTTTTTGATATTAAGTACTAATAGTTTGTCTGCTTGTCCTTTAGTATTGGTAATATCAAGCTCAAATTTTCCCCATAATATAAGCGGTGGATCAATTTCTTTATCAATCAGTTTGAAAAAATCAGAAACATTGTCCGCATTTTCGCTGATTCCCAGAAGCCGTTTTCCCCCCTGGGCTTTAACCGGGTCTTCCAATCCAACCACGATAAAACCGCCACTAGCATTGGCAAGACCAACCACTGTATCCAAAAGATCAGCTGGTTTAATGGCGGCTCGTTTACATTCAAAAGTTTGCCACTCTTGAGCGTCCAGAAATATTTTTACTATGTCTTTGTCTTCCATTTTTATTTTTTTATGAGTTTTTTCGCTCGCCAATTTTTTGATTTTACAAATTTCACCAATTTCTTAATGGCGATATCGGTTTTAAACTCGTCTCGTTTCTTTTCGATTGCTTCCATAAATTCTTTACCAAACACTTTTTCCAAAGAGAAAATCATATTCGGTTCAGGGAAGATGCCATCAAGTATGGACATCAAACTTATAATAGTTTCTATTTTTTCTTCTGAAGAAAGCAAGTCCGACTTATCTATTTCGGCGTACAAATCTTCTTGTTCTTTTTCAGTAAGCTTTTCTCGAATTGGTTCAAATATAATATCCCCCGATTTATATTTCTCTAGCAATTGAGTAATAATTTCTTTATTTATAGCATTCTTGTACTTTACAAAATATTTTACCTCTATTGTAGGTCTCTCGTTTTGTTTTAGAAAAATGTTTCGCAAAAAATTGAACATGTTTATTTAGCTTTTGTGGATTGTACTACATTTTGCCCCCGGCAGGAATCGAACCTACATCAATGCCTTAGAAGAGCACTGCTCTATCCGTTGAGCTACGGGGGCGTGTTGGCACTATACAAGAATCAGCGGGCGGGATCAACGATGACGGGTGGGGTGGTGAGTAAAGTTTCAAGTCTCGCTTTTTTCTCGTTGAGAGTCGCGACCACTCGTTCGAGGGCTGGTTGATCGAGTTGAATCTCCGAATCAGCTAACATTTTCGCTCGCCCCACCGCTTCCAGTGTATCGAGTGACCAATAGAGATAGACCGAGGCCAAGAAAACAATGATGGCAAGAAAGAGAAAACTACCGAACAAAATTCGCCAATCACGATCAGGTTTGAAATCACTTCTCATTGGTATTAGTATAACTCGTTATCGCGAGATTGAAATTCCCCGACCAAGTTGTGCTACTGTTGAAAGTCCAAGCGACACTTTGCCAATCGAGCCGATAAGATAAATTTTCTAGCAATGACAGAAAATGGTAAAGCCCCGCGAATGAACCCGTGACCTGGAACGATAGCGCTAAACTGGCCGTCTTCCCCGCCGTCACCTTCGGCTCATCAAGTTTAAAAGTCACGCCCGCCGTCCGCGCCAAACCTTCGAGCCGTTCAATAAAAGAGATTAAGTCTGTGCTTGAGAGGAAAGCGGTATCCACCGTGGCGCGCGCGTCGGTCGTTTCGGTTAAAGTTTTGGTCAGTGCGAGAAAATCTTCTTGCCCGTGCGTGCTAGTGTAAAATTCTTGATAAGCTGCCACCACTTGATTGACATCCTGATTGATTTGACGCCCGAGGAAAAACAGCCCGGCTAAACCAGCCAAATTCAAGCCGATGATAATGACTGTTTTTTTGTTGGGTAGTTTCATTTTATTTAGTCGGGGCAAGAAACACGGTCAGATTGAACGAGATATCGCGCTCGCGAATAATATTCTTGACCGGCGACTCCACTCTCTGAAAATAAGGATCGGCGCGCAGCGCCTCCAAATAAGCGAGGAAGGCGGCGCGCGTCGTACTCTGACCATCAACCGACACTTGCCCGCCGTCCGTGGCGGTAAATTCGAGCCGAGTCAATTGAACGCCCGCTAAACGCTTTTCAATTAAGTGTTGATAAATGGTCGAGATTGGCTGGGCGAGAGGTTTAGCGACCAAAACTTTGGTCGCGGTATTTATCTCATTCGTTGTTCGGCGAGCGGTCACCAATTTTTCCGAAGTAAATTCTCGATGAGCCACCGCGACGCGCGCCAGCGCTTCGTCCCGTCGCCAAGATAGAATTAGGGCAAACGCACCGATGACAATATTGATGATTAAAATCAAGCTTAAACTAAGTAGACCAACCACCACAAATAAACGCCGGTGATATTCGGCTCGAACGGCTTGACTATCGGCGGTGGTGAGTAAATTGATCATTTTAAACGAGTGAGCGTTCGGAGAGAAAGTCCGATCGCTGTGGTATACCGAAGCGCTTGATTGAGATTAAGTGGTGGAATATATTTTTCGAACGAGAAAACATTTCGCCACGGGTTACCAAGCGTGACGGGTAAATCAAGATTCATATTCAAATAATCAATTAGACCGGGTAGGGTCGCCTGCCCGCCGCAAATAATCACTTCCTCGAGCCGACGACCGAGCCGACCGTGATCTTCGCGATGCGTTTCCCAATAATTCTGATGTTTAGTAATCTCATCGCGAAGCACAGAAACAATTGGCATAATGGCGAAGAAGAGTTCGCGTTGACTATGGGCCGTGAGCAAACCGCGTTCGACCTTCAATTTCTCGGCTTGATCATGCGGGAGATTGAGCGTTTTCTGAATAGTGGTAGTAATATCTTCGCCCCCGATACTCTTGGCGGTGGCGCTAAACACCACCGACCAACCACAGGTGATAAAGAAACTCGTCCGCGTTTTACCAAAGTCAACAATCATCACCAAGCGATCTTCTCCAGTTGGGACCACCGCGCGCGCGATGGCGTGCGCCTCAACTTCGAAAGCCAACGGTCGAAGGGACGCGCCGGCAAAAACTTCAGCATAACTTGCCACGGCCCGGCGGGGTAAAGCCGAAACAGCAAGCTCATATTTTCCTTGCTTCTTATTTTCTGGCCCTTCAATCACTTCATAATCAAAAACCGCGTCACCGGCGGGTAAGGGAACATACTCTTCGAGTTGAAGCTCGATACTCCCTCGCAGTTCAATCCGCTTCATCATCGGCAAAGTGAGACGGGCGATGTAGGCTTCTTCCTCGGGCATCGACGCCACCACTTCGGTCAAATGATGCTCGCTCTTAAGTTCAGTGAGAATTTTAATCAGACTCGCCGAATCACGAATCGCGCCAGACTCAATCGTACCTACTGGAATCGGCTTCTCGCCGTAGCGTTCAATCACAATTTGACCGTGACGAAAAGCCAGTTGCATAAACTTTACCGACTGATCAGAGATATCAATCCCCGCCGCCGGCATCGCCAAGTAGCGCGGGGTTGGGAAAAGACGCAAAAAATTCGCTCGACTCATTAACTATAGTATACCGCGAAGCAGTCGAGAGAGAAACTAGCCACCCAACTCTTTTTTTATCTTTCTTCCGCGACAATGTTTAAGTAATCCGAAATATGATTGTCTCGATTCATTATTTATTTTTCTAAACATTCGATTCTTGGTTTTTGTCCGCAAAATTTGGTGGTGGGGAAAAAGAACATAACCCAAGAAATCAATCCCTTGATGCCATTTACGGAAAATAACTTTCCTCTGATGTAATTCGAGTAACAGATCATGTTTGAGGAAAGAACGAATTATCAACAAAACTTTCTCGAGATACTGTTTGTCGTTGCTTAAAATAACAAAATCGTCGACATAACGAATATAGTTTTTCACCCTTAAGTTTCGTTTAACAAACTGATCAAGGTGGTCAAGATAAATATTAGCAAAAAGTTGGCTGGTAAGATTACCGAGAGGCAAACCCTTGCCAGAAGTTTTTTCGAAACTTTTAATGACATGAACAATTAGATCAAGTGCGTGATTATCTTTAATCTTTTTTCTCAACAAATCAAACAAGATAAAGTGATCAATTGAATCAAAAAACTTTTTGACATCGTATTTCAACCCCCAGACAGTTTTAGTATTATTCTGTGATAATTTCCAAGCCATTTGATTTAACCTTTTTAGGGCTTTGTGCAAACCTTTATCACCTCGAGAAGCGTAGGAATCATAAATAAAGGTCGGCTCAAAAATCGGTTCAAGCGTTCGATGAATCGCGTGATGCAACAACCGATCACGAACCAAAGCTTTATGAATATGACGTTTTTTCGGATCGCAAAGGACAAAGGAATGGTACGGACCATGACGATAAACGCCACCGAATAAATCTTGATGCAGAAGAAAAATATCATCTTCGAGATTATCAGTCGCGGCTAGAACATCTTGCTTTTTTAGCTTACCTCGTTTAAACTCTCGCCAAGCCGTGAACAAATTCACCGGCGAAATTATTTTTTCAAACAAATTATGACTTCTACCCCCCCCCCCGCGCGGCGATTCGGTCGGTTTGATTCATAAGATTATTGCTTGTTATCTTACCTTACACAAACAGGCGATCAAGTTTCCTAAACCAGATCGTTTTACTCTCGGCGCGAAACTAGAAAACTTGATGCTTGAATTTGTCGAGTTGGTTTTGTTAGCCAAATCAAAAACTGGCCTTAGCCAAATATTATTACTCAACAAAAGCGATATAAAATTGCAAACAATTAAACTTGTAGTGCGATTGTCTTACGAAGCCAAAGCCCTACCGACAAGCGCTTACAGCAAAATTGAGGAACAATTACTTGAACTTGGTCGTCTGATTGGTGGTTGGTTAAAACAGACGAAAACAGAGAAACCCTAGAGTTTCTCTGTTTCCTTAAACACTTCGGGAGAGGACCACACCGAGGCCGCCGTACCGATTCCTCGGGTTCCAGTCGTTGGCGTTCGCCCCGTCGCGGTCGAAGTTGCCGAGATTGAGCAGGTTGCCGTTCAACGAGAGATCTTAAATTTGTTCGGTTCCATCTGTGTCAATACCACTTTGTTCTATTAAAAATAGAAGATTGTGGTTGTATAACTATGAGCGCACTCCATAAATCAATTTCACCTGCGCTAGAATCGAACAAGCAGTGTTTGTGTTTGGCGAGTCCGGTCCATGAACCGAACTTCATTAGCCAAAAAGATTATAACAAAAAGACCCCCCGCCTGCTACTTGAGCAAACGGGGGGACAGGCTTTCGCCCCTATTCGGGCCGAAAGCAATGCAACACCTCATCACCTTTCACATTCCACTCTAGCACTGCGGGAGAGGACCACACCGAGGCCGCCGTCCCGACCCCTCGGGCTCCAGGCGCTGGCGCTCGCCCCGTCGCGGTCGAAGCTGCCGAGACCGAGCAGGCTGCCGCGCAACGAGAGAGCAGATGTCCAGTGATACATACCTTGGAGTAAACGCTCGCCGTTGACTTCAAGATAAGTGACCCAGTCATAGAAAGTGAAGGCTGGTGTCCCTCGAAGTAAGCGATTGATGGCGAGAGAGGAAAGCTGTTTGGCCGCTTTTAGCCAGTCGTCATTGATGAGTTGAGTGAGCATTTTTTCCTGCTCTCTAAACTCAGTCACGGCTTGGCGATAGACCAATGGCAGGTCGCGACCAGCAAAGACGACATCAGTGAGATAGCGAACAATGGTGGCGGTCTGCTCGACATAGTTCGGGCCGGCCGAGTTGAGAATTTCCTTGTTGGTCACCAAGCGCCAATCCCAGTTTTTGCCCGTGGTGGTGGTAGTGAAGAATGGCTCCTCTTTGTACCATTCAGTGCCGAGGAGAAGTTCACCACCATCGGCACCGAGGTTTTCCCTCTTCTCCCATATGGCGTTCATTGCCAGCCCCGGTGCCACCAAAATGAGATGGGCTCCTTCGTCACGCGCGCGCGCCGCTTGCAATTCTGCCCTAGACCACGGAATGTCAGGGAGCTTCTTCGGCAATTTCAGTTTGTGAAGTTCTCCGTGGACCTTCATTACCTCCTTTGGCCCCAGACAATCTGTGCCTCGAGCAAAGATCGCTCGAGCGTCCTCAAGGGTGGCCGACTCAACGGCCGATGTCGCAGTCACCATTCTGGACCTCGCTTTCTCTAAAAAAGTGATGTTTTAAGCTGTCAAAAGAGATTCTTTAGAATCTCCGCACCATCTGGCTGTATTATAGCAAAAGAATAGATTTTGTCAAATTTTTGTAATGGTTTTGATTAAAGGGAAATCCCGCGTCGTGCAAGATAAGTCCGGAGAATAATCGCGGCGGCGCGGGCGTCGGTAAAGTCGTCCCCGCCCGAACGGGCTCGTTCGGTACGGGCAGGCGGTCCAATCTCCCGATTGGCTTCAACGGTCGTCAACACTTCATCTTCAAGCACAATTGGCAAATTAGTCGCCGTGGCTAGAGCTGCGCGAAAAGCGTGAATTTTTTTCATTATCTGATTCTCCCGTCGGCGATAATCGAGCGACCAACCGAGAGCGATCTCCCCCACTTTTTCGCCCCGACAAATCCCTGCGATTTGTTCGATAATTTTCGGATTGTTTTTTAAGACAAGATGCGGATAAGCAAACTTCCCCTCGTCATCCGAGAGCGCGAGACCAATTCTTTTCGTGCCATAATCAATCCCGAGAAAACGCATTGCGCCAATGTTATCATAGCGATTGCCTTTTTAATAACATCTGCTAAGATTATGAGTATGGATATAATTGAGATACAAAAGTTTGTCGATTTGGTGAACGCTCACCCTTATCTCGTGGCGCTCGGCGCGATTTGGACTATGGCCTGGAAAGGTCTCGCGCTCTGGCGCGCCGCGGAACGCGGCGCGCGAAATTGGTTCATTGTTATTCTCGTTGTCAACACTTTGGGCTTGTTAGAAATTATTTATTTATTCTTCATCACGAAACCGAAGACACCAGAGAAATCATCAGGACCGGCTAGTTCATAAAATTTTTGGAGGGGTGGCAGAGTGGTCTATCGTACCGCACTTGAAATGCGGCGTGGGGCAACCCACCGTGAGTTCGAATCTCACCCCCTCCGTTTTGAATTCGAAAAATGGTTTAGTGGCTTGAACGATTGTTGAAATAGCTATTATGAATCAATTAAAACAAGTGGCTGAATATCACGACAAAACTTTACCATTTTATAAAATTTTTTGGCATAGAGATGACGAGAGTTACGCTCTCCATTATGGTTTTTGGGATAAGCACACAAAAAGTGTAAAAGTGTCGTTGTTGAATGAAAATAAATTTTTAGCAGATATACTCAAAATATCTTCTGGCACAAAAATACTTGATGCAGGTTGCGGTATTGGTGGAAGTACGATTTGGCTCGCTAAAAATTTCAATGTTTCAGTAATTGGTATTACCTTAAGTCAAAAGCAATTAGAAAAAGCGAATCAACTTGCTGATATTCACGGAGTTCAAGATAAAGTAGAGTTTCGCATTCAAAACTTTTTACATACGAGATTCCCAAATGATTATTTTGATGTTGTTTGGGCAATAGAAAGCGTTTGCCATGCGGAAAATAAAAAAGAATTTCTGGTAGAAGCATATAGAATCCTCTGGTTTTTTGAAAAGAGATATTGAAAATTCTGAAAAAAATGTACAAAAATTTTCTTAATGGTCTTGTGTTACCAAATATAGCAAAGATTGACGATTTTAATAGTGGGATGAAAGAGATCGGTTTTGAAAATATTAAATTTTGGGATAAAATTGAAGAAGTTAGACCGTCTTCAAAAATTCTTTATAAAAGAACTTCGCTATTTAACCCACTTGCAAAAATTCTGCATAAGTTTGGTTTAATATCGCCTGCTGTTTTCGGGAATGGATCTGCTGGAATTGCACAGTATAAATTAGTTCAAACCGGCGCGGTAGGTTATGGCGTATTTTACGGGGAAAAATAAAGTTCATGGGAGCACTCACCAAGGCGTCGCCTTGACATGGGGATAAAAGGGATCAATCCTCGCCGGTTTATAATGTTTTCTAAAAGCAACAGGCTTCCACCAACTCCTTAGCGATCCTGCTATATTCGTTACCTTTTATATTTTGTTTCGGATAAATGCCAAGAAGCAAAATTGATTCTTCTGTTTTTCCTTCACAATAAAAAACTCTATACCCACTACTATTACCTTTATTATTGTCTGAATTTAATATTCTGATTCTCCAAACATTTCTCTTGTTAACTGATTCTTCAATTGGAACAGCAACGATGTATATATTCTTGGGAAAATGGACTTAAAAGCCAAAGCTGGCAAACTATCCTTGAGAGAATTTACATCGCTTTCAACGCTTCTAAATTTCTTCTTTATTCGGTAAACCTGCTTGATAAAAATTCCCGATTCTTCGATCAACATGACAAGTTTATTACTGGATCTTTGTCAGCTCGTTTTTTATAGCATTGGCAATTTTTCCATCTTCTTCTCTGGCATCTTCTTCCGCCCTTGGATCAAAATCTTCAATATCAAAAGCGTAACCAAAATCCAAAACTCCGCCGTTTTTTGCCTTCACCCATGGGGCTTCTAAATGTGATTTAGCCACAAGAACTTCAGTCGACAAATTACCATACTGGTTCAATAATTTTCGGAGTAAAGATTTTTCATAATCATCAAAAACTTTTCCGTCATAATCAGCAATGGCCCGAAATTCAGTTTTTTCTTTCCCCTCGACAGAAACTTGATTTACTTCTAACTTATTTTCTCCAACTAAAGTGCCAATTATTTCCGTTAAATCTTTTGCCAATGGACCGAACTTTTGTTTGTAATATAAGGCCCCCGTAACTGTTTTCTTCTTATCGCGGTAACTGATAAAATCTAAATAATATAACAATTTCGCCAGCTTGGTTTTTCCTAACTGAAACTTATTGAGATTCTTAGCGAAGAAGAGCACAGCATTTTTATATTTTTCTAACTTCTTGTCCATAATTGGTGACATTATAGCATATAGAGAATAAAGGCGATACAATGCTGAAAATGAACCCTGAAACGCAAAAAGCCTACCTAATCGGCGGAGGGATCGCTTCGCTGGCGAGCGCGGCTTATTTAATCCGCGACGGTAAGTTCGCGGGGAAAAATATTTATATCTTTGAAACAGGCAAAGATTTGGGTGGGAGTTTAGACGGCCAGGGCTCACCTGAAGCTGGCTATGTGATCCGCGGAATCAGAATGTTTTCGGAAGAAGTTTACACTTGCACTTTCGATCTATTCTCTTTTATTCCACTAAATAATAATTCGACAAAAACTTTGCTGGATGATTTTATCGATTTTAATCGAGAAATAAAAGTTACCGCCAAGGCGCGACTAGTAGAAAATAAAAAAATTATTGACGCGGCAAATTTTGGTTTAAGTGTAGTTGAGGTGGCGAAAATTGTCGAAATCATAACCTTGCCGGAATCTTTGCTCCGCGACTCGATGATCAGCAAACATTTCTCCCCGACTTTTTTTACCACTAATTTTTGGCTGGAATGGTGCACCACTTTCTCTTTCCAGCCGTGGCACAGCGCCGTGGAATTCCGGCGCTATCTTCGACGCTTTATCCAAGAATTTCCGGAAATGAGCACGATGACCGTGGTCAGGCAGACTCGATATAATCAAAACGATTCGATTATTCGGCCGATCACAAATTGGCTGAAAAGGCACGGGGTAAATTTCGTCACCGAGAGTCGCGTGACTGTTCTAGAATTCACCGGCGCCCCTAACCAAGAACGAGTAAAAAATATCGAGCTTGAAAAAAAGAACGCCCGAGAAAATATTTTGGTCGATGAAAATGATTTGGTCTTTCTAACCAACGGCTCGATCACCGCGAATTCGCCCGAGGCTTGGGTACTTTGGAAAAATATTTCTATCGGCCGACCGCATTTCGGTCGACCGGAAGTTTTTTGTAATCAAAATCAAATAGACAAAACAAAATGGGAATCGTTCTCGGTGACTTATCGGGATCGGGCGTTTGTCGACCGAATGGAAAATTTTTCTCAAAATAAATCCGGCACTGGCGGAATAACCACCCTTAAAGATTCTAATTGGTTGATCTCGATCGTGATTCCACCTCAACCACATTTCATAAATCAACCCGCCGATGTCAGTGTTCTCTGGGGCTATAGTTTATTCCCCGATAAACTGGGAAATTATGTGCCTAAAAAAATGAGCGACTGCACCGGTGAAGAAATCCTGATCGAGGTTTGTTCGCATCTGGGATTCACGGAAGAATTACCGAAAATACTTCCGTCTTCAACTTGCCTCCCCTGCCTGATGCCATATATCACCAGCCAATTTATGCCGAGAAAGAAAACTGATCGACCGCTAGTGATACCGAAAAACACGAAAAATTTCGCTTTCGTCGGTCAATTTTGCGAGATTCCGGATGAAATTACTTTTACCGTCGAGCACTCCGTCCGATCGGCGATAATGGCCGTGCGAAAATTGTTAGGAATTAAAAAAAGAATCCCGCCAATTTATAAAGGTCACAAAATCGCCGAGATCGTCAGAAGCTCTTTCCAAGCAATCTCTTCCTCGATATAATAAGGACCTATGAAATTAGGTATTATTTTACAATCCAACAAACTGGAGCATGCGTGGAATACATTCCGCTTAGGAATTACCGCACTGAAAGCGGACCACCGAGTAGAAATCTTTTTAATGAACGAGGGATCAGAGCTCGATACTATTCCCAATAGCCAAGATTTTGATATTTCCGCAAAGATAGCGGAATTCAAAGAATTGAAAGGTGAGATTTACGCTTGTGGCACTTGTCTCAAGGTGCGGGGCAAAGAAGAAAGCAAAATTTGTCCCATTTCCACAATGTCCGATTTGCTTAAAATGATCGAGGATTCAGATAAAATTTTAGTTTTTGGATAAAAAATGAACAACCAAAAAACAATCATCATCTTGGGTGGTGGAACCGGTGGATTAGTCGCCGCCAATAGATTGAAGAAAAGGGCCGGTAAAAATGCCCGAGTGATTTTAATTGATAAAAACTCAAACTATGTTTACGCCCCGTCTTTTCTCTGGCTCATGCTTGGGAAGCGGAAAGCGGAAAAAATCCAAAAGCCGCTTTCTCTGTTAAGACGAAAAGGTATTGAGTTTGTTAATGAGAAAATAACCAAAATTGATCTTGAAAACAAACTGATAAAAACCGAGAATCAAAGTCTGCAATACGATTATTTA
>JAGVGK010000036.1 GCA_020057185.1 Minisyncoccota bacterium
GATCCGGTCGCGTTGACCTTGATTCAACTGTCTCCAAGTTCTTGATTGGTTCATACAATTTCATCTTACAGAAATTGCAATTCAAACAAGAATTTTCATGTAAGTGCTAGTGTTAGCACTTTGTCAACCGAGTAAAACTAACGGAGAAAAACAATGGAAAATGCACGACTAATTCTGCAGAAAATGGTCGACGCCAACAATAACACTTATGTTGGCACACTCCTAACCTTCATTGCAGAAATGACCAACGGCAACGCTGAGATGAACATCAACCAGAAAATGGCGCTGGAAATTATAGTGGTAAGAATCTTGGGGGAGGAATACAACACCGAGGACAACCTTCCTATGAACGCCCGTTTCGAAGATGCGATGCCGATCGCAACATGGATCAACACTTGCCACTAACCACTTCCAGAGGTGGCAAATTCCCTAGAAAGCCTCGCATCGCGCGGGGCTTTTTCATTGCAAAAAACGATATGCTAAATAATTCACGACCGTGGGCTATTTATCATACAGGTATAAGTTTTTAATGTCTTACAAAATTCACGATCGTGGATTTACTAAGAGCGAGGGGTGAGATTGTAACGGTCGTGAACAGCTTAAGACCAGTTTAATTTTTGCAAATAGTTACCCCAGCAGTTTTTTCAAATCGAAGTTGGGATCAGCGAGGTCGGCGTGATGAGTAGAAATGTCAGTATTATTTTCAATCAGTTTGGAAATGGTGGACATTTCGGCGGTGCGATTGATGAGCGTCGCGCCGACTAATTCTTGGCCAACAATGATAATTCGGGCATAAGAATTTATGGCGGGCGAACCACGGGGAATTATTATTCGATCTTGACCCGGCGCGACATCGCCGACAAAAGCGATCGTGATTCCTAAGCCTTGCGTAGTATAAAAAGAAATAAATTTGAACGGGTGCCGATCGTTCCCAACCATATTCAGTCCCGCAATTCTCCCCTGCTCTTTGGCATTGACCCAATTGCCCATCTGGACATTTTCTTCCAACAATAAATCTTTGTATTCGGCGATATCGCCCGCGGTCCAAACATCCGGCAAATTTGTCTCCAGATATTCATTCGCCAGAATTCCTTTGTTCGTCGCGACCCCTGACTGCTTGATCCAATCAATCGGGCTAACCACCCCAATCCCGCACATCAACAAATCGCATGGCAGGTGCGTCCCGTCTTTTAAAGTCACACCGTCCACCGTTTCGGCACCGGTCACTTCGGCTATTTCCACTTGTTTAATAATTTTTATGCCGTTTTTTGTGAGCGCGTTTTCAATCATCAATCCCGACGGTTCATCTAAAATCGGCTCCCAAAAATAGGCTTCACGGAGAATCGAGGTTGTCTCCAGTCCCGCCAATTTCAAAAGGTCAATCATCTCGAAACTGATAAACCCGCCACCGATCGTCACCGCTTTCTTCCCCGTCTTGATATGTTCCATTATTTTCTTGCCATCCTCGAGCGTCCGCAGGTAATGGATACCTTGTTTATCGGCACCGGGAATATTCAGCGTCCTCACCCGCACGCCGATTGCCACGAGTAATTTCTCATACTCCAGTTGACTGCCATCGGAGAGAGATAATATTTTATTTGTTCCATCCAAACTGACCGCGGTTTTACTCCCCAAAAATTGGATCTGATTTTCTTTATACCAATCGTCCCCTTTCAGATAAACTTGGTCGAAAGGAATTTTACCCAAAAAGAAATTGGGCTTGGACAGCATCACGCGTGAATACAATGCGTGGGGTTCGTCGCTCACCACCGCGAGCGAACCACCTTTGTCTGTCTGTCTAATCGTCTCCGCCGCCGACACCCCTGCCGCGCCACCGCCAATAATTACATATTTATATTTCTCCACTTTATTTAGGAAAAATTTGTTTGCCGGTTTTGTCGAAAAGCAGAATCGCTTTCGTCGGGCAAGATTCAGCCGACATTATGAGAGTATCATCATCGACCGAATCCGCATCAATGACCACCGCCTTATTCTCATTATCCAAATTATAAGTCTCGCCGGACACCGCCAAGCACGAAGCGGCGCCGATACACAAATCACGATCAATTACGATTTTGCTAATGTTGGAACCTTCTCGCTGGCGAACATATTCTTTAATGTTTGACATACCTACATTCTAACCGAAATACTTTTCTTTGTAAAATCTAATCAACTCCTCCACCACCGGCAAACACTGGGGATAACCGATGCCCACTTTCGTCCGCTTTTGAACGGCTTCCAGCGTCAACGCGCCTTCCAACACCGCTTCTTCAATATCGGCTTCCGTCACTTTAGTGTTCGGATCAATGAGTTTTTTCCCGTCAACAATGATCCGTGAGAGCTGATCGGTTTTCTTGAACCAATGATTAATTGCCGCCCGCAGGGCCTTATCACCGAGCACTGAACAATGGATTTTACGATCGGGTAAGCCGTCAAGTCGGGCGATAATGTCTTGCGGGGTTATGGTCAAAGCTTCATCGATCTTCATCCCCTGCTTCTCCGTCACCATCACCGAGAGCATAGAAGTGGCGGCAATGGCACTGGCGCAACCGAAAGTTCGCCACTTGAAATCGGTGATGGTATCTCTCTTCGGGTCAATCTTAAGCCAGACACGCATCACATCACCACAAGCCGGCGAACCGACCATCCCTTCGGCGTCATAGTCGGCTTCCGACGGATTCTCCCAAAGTAAATTTTGTGGCGAGAAAAAATGATTGCGAACTTCGGCCGAATACGCCCACGATCCGCCAATATTTTGGTTGATAATATCTGGTTTCATTTTTTTATCTTTTTTCTTAAAAAATGTGGCGTCTGACCACCAATGAACGCCCGCGGATCAGACATCGTTTTTTTCTCATCTAGCGAAAGATTAAGTGGTGATATTTTCCTCAAACGCTCGACAATCGCCGGTAAATATTTCAGGACATAATTTACCTCCGACCGCGTCGTTTCCGCACCCAGCGTAAACCGAACACTGCCGTGAATAAATTCGTAAGGATTGCCGAGCGCCATGAGAACATATGATGGTTCCAAACTTTCCGAATTGCAGGCCGAACCAGTATTAATCATAATTCCCCGTTCGTCCAATTCCAACAGTAACGATTCTCCCTCAACATCCAAAATGGAAATGTTTAGAAAATTCGGCAAGCGCTTGGTTGGATGACCATTCAAAACAACTTTTGGCACTGATTTGAAAATACCTTTCTGCAAAGCATCACGCAATTTTTTCACTCGTGCCGAACCTTTCTTTTTATATTCCTCGTTGAGCTCCACCGCTTCGCCGAAACCAACAATGGCCGGAACATTTTCCGTGCCCGACCGCAATTTGCCTTGCTGACCACCGCCGTAAATTATCGGTTCTAACTTCCCCCCGTGCCGAATGTACAATCCGCCAATTCCCTTGGGTCCGCGCAATTTATGTGCCGATAAAGTTAGCAGATCGATTCCCAATTTTTCGACATTGATCTCGGCATAGGCGGTCGCTTGGCTAGCGTCCGTATGAAAATATGGCAACGGTTTATCTTTACGGAATGATTTAATCAAAGAAGAAATTTCCGAAATTGGTTGCAGAGTTCCGGTCTCGCTATCCGCCATCGTGATAGAAACAATTATAGTTTTGTCATTCAAGTTTTTCTTAACTTCTTCCGGATTAACTAAACCGTCTTGACCAACGGGCAATTTGATGACTTCGAAACCCTTTTTTTCTAGAGCTTCGGCGACAGCCATAATGCCCTTGTGTTCCAGCGCCGAAATTATTATTTGATTACCCTCTGATTTATGCGCTCGAACCGCGCCGGCAATCGCCAGATTATCGGCTTCGGTCGCTGACCCGGTAAAAATAAACTCGTCCGGATGACAATGTAAAGCCGTCGAAATTTGTTCCAAAGCCACCGCAATCGCTTTTTTAGCGTCGCGACCGATCTCATAAAGATTAGACGGGTTGCCATAATCCCGAGTGAAGTACGGCATCATCGCGCGCAACACCCTCGGGTGTAGTGGTGTCGTTGAAGCGTTATCGAAATAAACTTGACGCTTTTTCATATTTCACCATCTTAGCATGCCTTTTCGAAATATGATAAAATAAAAATATCGCCGACAATTTAATTTACAATAAATTAGTTACTCAACACCTCAAGATTTTGAAGGGGTTGCAATATGAATCGGGTTTATTTGCTGCCTCAAAAAAAGGAGTTAAAACTGGGTACGATAAAGCATGGCTCCGCGATAACTTTTACGAATGTTTAGCTTTCGAAGTCTTGGGCGATTTGGAAACCGTGCGAAAAACTTATCGGGCAATTCTTGATATTTTCAAAAAACACGAATACAAAATTGATTACGCCATCAGTAAAAAGCCCGAACACACACACGAATATATTCATCCCCGCTATGATCCCATAACTTTCAACGAATATTGGGAAGAATGGGGCAACAAACAAAACGACTCTATCGGTTGCATTTTATTTAAAATCGGCGAGCTCAACGATTTAATAGTTAAAGACGACGATGATCGGCGAATCTTGCAAAAATTAGTTTGGTATTTATCAACTTTAGAATACTGGCGAGATTCGGACTCCGGTATTTGGGAAGAAGAACAAGAAATTCATAGCTCTTCCGTCGGCGTTTGTTTGGCTGGTTTAGAAATGGCTAAACGAATTGAAGGTATTTCCGTCCCCGATGATTTATTGGAAAAAGGGCGAAAAACATTACATGAAATATTACCCCGCGAATCTAAACGCAAATTTGTTGACTTGGCTTTACTCGCATTAATCTGGCCTTTTCAGGTGGTTAATGCGGGCGAAACCGCGACCATTTTAGAAAATGTGGAATATCATTTATTGCGTGAACGCGGGGTAATTCGTTATAAAGGCGATCATTATTATAATAAAAATCCCGATGGCTGGTCGGAAGAAGCCGAATGGACTTTCGGCTTAAGCTGGCTCTCAATTATTTACACGAAACTTAATAATCTTGATAAGGCCAAATATTTTTTCGACGAAGCTAGAAAGACAATTACCCGAGACGGCGTGATTCCAGAACTCTACTTATCTAACTCGACTAAATACAATGACAATACTCCGCTGGGTTGGAGCGAAAGTCTTTTTATCGTCGCTTTGCACGAAATGAACGAAAAACATTTAATCGCCTGACCTGTGGATATCTTAGTTGACTGGCTAAACCATTAGGTGTAGAATCAGTCAAGATTGAGCGGTCGTGCCTAGACGGAACTAGGCGTCCAGCTCAAGCTAGGTCCCCAAATAGTGGAAGGGTCGTACAATGGCACAACACATCACATCGGAAGACAGGGTGATCAGAGAGATTCTCAATAGAGAAAATTTCGATCGAAATGAGGAATGCAGATTAAGAAATGGGGTGCAAAGTAGGCGCATCCCCCCAGATCGTCGTGTTGACGAAAACCCTGATTGGTTTCAATACACCAAAAAGGGCGAACTTGTACATTTTACCAATCCGTAAAACCCAACCCACCTGATAGTCTTATGCCCGACTTTCACAGCCGGGCATTTTTATCACTATGACGATAAATCAAGTAATTAAAATTTTACAAACTGGCGGGATGGGCGTGATGCCGACTGACACTATTTATGGCCTCGTCGGCCAAGCATTAAATCCGAGAACGGTCGCTAGAATTTATAAACTCAAACATCGGCCACTCGATAAACCATGTATCATTTTGATTGGCGATCTCTCTGATTTAAAAAAGTTTCAATTCAAGCCAACTCCGACCACATTAGAAATTATCAACCAAGTCTGGCCGGGACCAATCAGTATTATTTTTACCAAAACCTTGGCTTGTCGTCTGCCAGTGCCGTTGTGGTTGCGAAAACTTCTGAAGCAAACCGGCCCGCTTATCGCGACCTCGGCTAATCTCGAGGGTGAACCACCAGCCCAAACTATCGCCACCGCCAAAAAATATTTTGGAAAACAAGTTGATTTTTACTTTGGTAAAAAGCGTTTAACTGGTAAACCTTCCACTTTAATTAAGATTAGAAATAACCAGATCTTAGTCTTGCGTGATTAAGAACCTTCTGATACCATTAAAAAATTATTAAGTTAATTTTAAATTAGACTAATATGGAAGAAAAAACATCACCCTACGCTGTGCCCGCCACGATTCTTATTGCCGGCTTGATTATTGCTGGCGCCATTTATTACAAAGATAGCGGTACTCCGCCCACCGCTCAAGTCGCCACGCCCGAAGTCACCAATAATGCCAAACTTGAAAATTTGAAACCCGTTTCCGCTCAAGATCATATTCTCGGTGATTTAAAAGCGCCGATTAAAATTATCGAATTCTCTGACCTCGAATGCCCCTTCTGCAAAGATTTCCATAAGACAATGCTTCAAATAATACAACAGTACGGTCCGACTGGTCAAGTGGCTTGGATTTATCGTCAGTTCCCGCTCGACCAACTCCACTCGAAAGCGCGGAAGGAAGCCGAGGCTTCGGAATGCGCTTCCAATCTTGGCGGAAATGATAAATTCTGGGCTTATATTACAAAAGTTTTTGAAATCACACCGGCGAACAACGGTCTTGACCCCGCCCAACTGCCGATTATTGCCAAAGATCTCGGCCTTGATCAAACCGCTTTCACTCAATGTCAGACAAGTGGTGCGACCGTGGCCTCCGTTGAAGCTCAATATCAAGATGCCGTGGCCACTGGTGGCACTGGCACACCTTTCCCAATTGTCATTACCCCCGACGACAAAAAGATTGCTCTCCAAGGCGCGATCCCCTTCGAAGGGATGAAGCAATTAATTGATGGTCTGCTCGCCGAGAAAAAATAATTAATACCCCGCTAGCTTTTTGATATGATCGTGTTGGCGGATTTTTTCGTGGGCTTTGGCCTCAATTTGGCGGATGCGTTCGCGGGTGACACCGAACTCCCGCCCCACTTCTTCGAGCGTCCGCATCACGCCGTCAGCGAGACCGTGACGCATCTCGAGAATCTTCCGTTCTTTCGGCGAGAGACCAGCCAAGATTTCCTGAATTTGGTCGCGAAGAATTCGCCGAGCGGCATCTTCACCGGGTGAGCTCATTTTAGTGTCCGGAATAAATTCGCCAATGGTGGACTTCTCTTCTTCGCTGTTGGTCGGCTTGTCGAGTGAAGCCGTACTCTGATCAATCTTCTCAATCATCGAGACTTTCTCAATTTCAATTCCCATCTCGGTCGCAATCTCGGCCGGCAAGGGCTCGCGACCCAGATCTTGAATCAGACGCCGAACGACTTGCTTATATTTGGCAATCGTCTCCACCATATGCACCGGAATGCGAATCGTCCGCGACTGATCAGCCAAGGCGCGAGTGACCGCTTGCCTGATCCACCAAGTGGCGTAAGTGGAAAATTTATAACCGCGGGTCCAATCGAATTTCTCGACCGCCTTGAAGAGTCCCAGATTCCCCTCTTGAATCAAATCGAGCAGAGTAAGGTTGTTGCTCCGACCGATATAACGTTTAGCAATCGAGACCACGAGACGCAAGTTGGCATTGGCGAGCGCGCGCTTCGCCTCTTCGTCACCTTGAATAATTCGCCGCGCCAGATCCCGTTCCTCGGCGGCCGAAATAAGTTTATGCCGACCAATTTCCTTAAGATATATTTGGACTGAATCCAACCCAGTGCTGGCATAACGGTCGCTCTTCAATTTCCCCGGCAAAACGGTATCACTCAAATCATTTAAGAAACCGGTTTCTTCGAGAACATCAATGCCCGCCAGTTCTAGACGCTCATAGAGTTCATCAACAAACAGCAAATCAGTTTCAATCAACGGAAATTCTTTCAAGAGTTCACTGTAAGTCACGAAACCTCGTTGTCGACCACGAGCCAGCAGGGCGTTGACCTTAGCTTCTTGATTTCTTTTGCTTTTTGGTCTGGATCGAGGTTTGGCTTTAGCTTTAATTTTTGCCTTAACCGTAGGCTTTCTTTTCTTCGTTGTTATTTTTTTCTTTTTCATAATTTAAATATTAATTCTGATAATTCTTTACACCGTTTAAGATATTGTTCCGCCAGTTTCGGTTCCGCTTTCGAATCGAGTTCCTTAAGCCGATGAACCGTCTCGGTTAATTCCTCGCGCCAAACTTCGGCTTGCCATTCATCAAGTAGACCAGCCAAGGTTTTCGTTAGATCACCGCCCTCGGCATAAGTTACTTCCGCCATAAAAGATTGTTCCGATTCTCGATCGCGAGAATCAATTTGTCGGCGGTTAAAAAAATCATTGCCCCAACGCTCGCTAACCAAAACCTTAACCGTTTCATCAGTCTTCCCCTGCCAAGCGACGAAACCGAGAATCAGATCTTCCAGTCGGTCTCGACGAGTGCGCGCGGGCAAGGGGGCTGTTTTAACTACTGGCTCGGATGATCCGCCACTTGGCTTCGGCGCCCTTGCGCGACCCACGCCCTCGCGGATTACCGCTTCGGGCAATCGCACTAGCTCCGCGATATTCCGAATGAAATGCGCCTGATCAATCGGGTTAGCCAACACCGCGAGATAAGGATAAACGGCTCGTTCGATGGCGTGAGCGAGTTGACGCTTGTCGGAAATTCGGCGTTTGACCATTTCAATTAAGAAATCAATCACGTGCACCGTCTCGTTGAGGGTTTTTCCCCACCCTTCGCTTGATTCCCGAATAATATCAGCGGGATCTTGTCCCATTGGCAAGATGGCCACGCGAACTTCGAACCCCCGCTCCAGCGCCAAAGTAATCGCTCGATTGGAAGCTTTAATTCCCGCCTCGTCACCGTCGAAAGCCATCACCAGTTGGTTAGTCAATCGATGAATCAGATCGAGATGCGCCCCCGAGAGCGCGGTGCCAGACACGGCAATTGTTTCCACCACCCCCGCTTGATGCGACAAGACCGCGTCGAATTGTCCTTCCACCAACACGCAACGACCGGCGCGCCGAATTACCAATTTCGCTCGATCGAAGAGATAGAGCGCTCGCGATTTGTCATAGAGCAAGGTGTCGGGACTGTTGATATATTTGGCTTCGGTTGATGTTGCCTCGGCGCCGAATAATCGTCCCGAAAAAGCAATCGGCCGACCGGCGCCATCGGCAATTGGAAACATAATTCGACTGCGAAAACGATCGAAGAGCCGACCCCCGCGATTAGATCGCGCGACCAATCCAGATTGGTTAAGATCCGCTTCGGTAAACTTGCGACCAAGCAAATAATCTGTCAAATCGCGCCAACCCGCTGAGGCGTAACCGAGACGAAAATTAGTAATTGTCTCGGGGGTCAAACCTCTTTCAACTAAATAAGCTTGAGCGGTGGGCTGATTCGCTAAAACATTGGCGTAATAGGTGACTGCCGCCTCCATCACCGCCTGAAGTCGTTCTTTGGCATTCGCCGTGGCGCGATTAATCGGCTCTAGCGGGACACCGGCGCGAAGCGCCAAAACTTTCAACGCCCCGAGAAAATCTAACCCCTCGATTTCTTCCACAAAAGTGAAAATATCTCCGCCCCGATTACAACCGAAACAATGATAGGTTTCGCGAATCGGCGAGACAAAAAAGGACGGCGTTTTCTCGGTGTGGAAAGGACACCGCGCTCGATAATTCGCTCCGGCCTTTTCCAATGTCAGATACGAACCAACGATATCAACAATCGTCAGTCGAGTCTTAACTTGTTCAACGGTCGATGACATTATAACCGGCTTTTAATCCCGTCCCCGCCGGAATAAGTCGCCCCACGATTACATTCTCTTTCAGACCGCGGAGACGATCCAGCCCGCCTCGTAAAGCCGTTTTGATTAACATCTTCGTTGATTGTTGGAAAGAAACCGCCGCAAGGAAACTGCTGGAAGTCAACGACACATCCGAAATGCCGAGTAGCAATGGTTCAGCCACGGCAAGCTCTCGACCGGCGTCTTTGGCCTTCGTATTTTCGGCGGTCAGCAGTTCATATTCCACCACATCGCCGGGCTCGAAGTCTGTGCCACCAGCGCTTTTAATCCGATGGCGAGAAAACATTTGACGAATAATCACTTCAATATGCTTACGGGAAATAGATGCGCCTTGAAGTTCATAGATATTACTAATCTCGGTAATGATATATTCTTCCGTGGCCGCCCGACCGGCATATTTGAAAAGCGTGGCGAGGTTAGCCGAACCATCCGTGATAATTTGACCAGCCGTCACGGGGTCGCCAACTTTAACCAAAACCGTTCGCGCCAACGGCGCTTTATATTCCACGGTTTCGTTTTTCGTTGGACTCGATTTCTTTGTCGAAGTTGCTCTATCAACCAAAATCACAATCACTTGCTCTTTCTCTAAAGTTCGAATCTCCGTCACCAAACCAGCAATCTCGCTCACCACCGCTCCCCGCTTGGGCACGCGCCGTTCAAAAACTTCTTCGACTCGAGGCAAACCGCCGACAATATCCCCACCCACATCCACACCACCAGCGTGCTTAGTCCGCATTGTCAATTGAGTCCCAGGCTCACCAATCGCTTGCGCCGCCACGATGCCAACGGCTTCGCCAATTTCGACCAGACGCCCTCGACCAGGATCAGTGCCATAGCAACGCTGACAAATACCTTTGGCTGATTGACAAGTCAAAACCGTTCGCACATGAACTTCGGTTAATTTTGACGGATCAACTTGGCGAGCTTCGATCGCTGTGACTAAATAACCTTTCTTGAAAAGAACTTTTCCATCACTAGTCACCAAATCTTGAGCGAGCCCTCGACCCCGTAGAAGACTGCCGATCCCCGTTTCCAAATTAGAAACATTTTGCGGGGTCAAACATTTACCATGTTTGTCTCCACAATCTGCTTCCGTGACAATTACTTCTTGGGCGACATTGACTAGCCGTTGGGTCAAATAACCAGCTTTAGCAGTATTGAGAGCGGTATCCACTAAACCTTTTCGCGAACCGTGAGTCGTCATAAAAAATTCCAAAGGCGAGAGCCCCTCTTTATAAGACGGAATGATTGGGAAATCGAGAGTTTGACCAGAGGGATTCACAATCAGACCTTTCATCCCCGACATTTGAGTGATCTGGCTGATTGAACCGCGAGCGCCCGAATTCAACATATACATCACCGAGCCCAAAGGATCGAGAGTAGACGGCAAAAGTTTCTCAATCTGGCTTCGAGCGCGCGTCCAAACTTCAATATTCATCCGATATTTCTCATCGCGAGAAAGGAGTCCTTCGTCATATGTCTGTTCCAATCGCGCGCTTTCCGTGCGCGCCGACTCAATAATAGGTAACTTCCCTTCGGGCACATTCATATCATCGATACCCCAGGTAATTCCCGAACGCGTGGCATAATAGAAACCGAGATTCTTGATACCATCGAGAGTTTCTCCCATTTTTTCAATTGGATAAGCGGCGATTAGATCGTCGACCAAACGATTCATTTCCTTACTATTGATCTCGTGATTGATAAAAGGAAAATCGGTTGGCAAAATTTCGTTAAACAGAATTCGGCCAACTGAGGTGGTGACAAATTTTTCAGTGGACGACTGGATTTTGGGCTCGCCAATTACTTCAATCTTGATCGGCGCGCGAAGATCAATGATGCCATAACTCTGAGCGGCAATCGCCATTTGGAAATCAGAAAAAGTTTTATCGTTTTCCGTTGCCTTTGAAATTAACTTGGTCACCCAATAACAACCGAGGACAATGTCGAGCTTGAGCGAAATAATCGGATTACCATTTCCGGGCTTAAGAATATTTTTATCCGCGGCAATAATTTCCCGTGCTTCCCGTTGGGCGGCAACGGACAAAGGCACATGCACCGCCATCTGATCACCATCAAAATCGGCATTGAAAGCGCTACAAACTAACGGGTGAATCTGAATCGCGTTACCTTCAATCAGAATCGGGCGGAAGGCTTGAATTCCGAGACGGTGGAGCGTCGGCGCACGGTTGAGGAAAACATAGCGATCTCGAATGACATTCTCCAGAATCTCCCACACTTCCGGAATCTGATCATCAATCAAGCGATTCGCGCCCCGAATATTGAACGCTAATTCTTGTTCCAGAATACTGGAAATAATGAAGGGGCGGAAAAGTTCCAGCGCCATATGTTTAGGCAAACCGCATTCAGACAATTTGAGATTCGGACCGACGACGATAACCGATCGAGCGGAATAGTCCACCCGTTTGCCGAGCAAATTTTGGCGGAAACGACCTTGCTTACCTTTAAGATTATCCGATAATGATTTGAGTGGTCGCCGTTGGGCTTGATTAACTGCGCCACTCGTTTTCCGAATCGAGTTATCAATTAGCGCATCCACTGCTTCTTGAAGAATCCGTTTTTCATTGCGCAGAATTACTTCGGGCGCGTTGAGTTCAAGCAACTTCTTCAGCCGATTATTGCGGTTGATCACCCGCCGATAAAGATCGTTCACATCGCTCGTAGCGTGTCGTCCGCCATCGAGTGGCACAATCGGTCGAAGGTCCGGCGGAATAACTGGAATTGCGGTTAAGAAAACCCATTCTGGTTTAACGCCCGAGCGCTGGAGCGACCGAACCAGATTGTAACGCTTTTGAACTTTCCCGCGCTCGAGGGCGCTAGCTTTGATTAATTGACCCTCAAGCTCCACTGCTAATTTCGCCAGATCGAGGGTTTGGAAAATTTTATAAATCGCTTCGGCGCCGATATCCGCTTCGAAAACTGAACCGTATTTGAGCGACAAACGATGATAGGAAACTTCGTCCAACACTTGTCCTTGAGCGAGTCGTTCTAATTGGCGCTTCGCTTCCGCCATCGATTCGCGTAACCGTTCACGACTCCGTTCGTCTTGAAGAGTTTTAGCTTTAACTTTATATTCGTGTTCAATCTCTTTAATCACGCGCGTCTTCTCCGTTTGATTGACCGCGGTAATAATATAACCGGCAAAATAAATTACTTTCTCGAGATCGTTGATCGAAAGATTCAAGAGCAAACCCATTCGAGACGGAACACTGCGCAAGAACCAGATGTGACTGACCGGGCTCGCCAACTCAATATGACCCATTCGCTCGCGCCGAACAATCGAGCGCGTCACCTCAACGCCACACCGCTCGCAGACAATATCTTTGTAACGAATTCGGCGATATTTACCACAGTAGCATTCGTAATCTTTCTCCGGACCGAAAATTCGCTCATCGAAAAGCCCGCCCCGTTCCGATCGGCCGGTGCGATAATTGATCGTCTCGGCCTTAGTCACTTCGCCATGCGACCAAGCGCGAATTCTCTCGGGTGAAGCTAACTTGAGCGAAATCGCATTCCAGTCAGCCGGCGGAGTAAAGCCTGATTCAGCGCCCCACTTCGATTCAGAGGCAGGGACTGAAGCATCAATCAGATTAGAATTTGTTTTTTTTGTCAGCATAAATAAAATTAGACTTTTTTAAGTTCCACATCGAGCGCTAATCCCCGAAGTTCATTCAACATCACATTGAATGAGGCCGGCAAATTGGGCTCCCGAATTGGATCACCTTTAATCATCGAATCGAAGGCCTGCGACCGTCCCGTAATATCATCCGATTTAATCGTCATCATTTCGCGAAGCGAGTAAGCCGCGCCGTAACCTTCGAGCGCCCAAACTTCCATCTCGCCGAACCGCTGTCCCCCGCGTTGAGCTTTACCACCCAGGGGCTGTTGCGTAATCAGCGAGTACGGTCCGATCGAACGCATATGAATTTTATCTTCCACCATGTGATCGAGTTTCAAAATATACATATAACCCAACGCGATGTCTTGGTTGAACGATTCGCCCGTCCGACCATCGTAGAGCGGAACTTTACCGGAAGTTGGATAACCCGCCCGAACCAACTCGGCCTTAATTTCAGCATCTTTCACGCCGATGAACGGCGGGGTAATCGCTTGATAACCGAGCGTATGTGCCGCCAAACCTAGATGCATTTCAAAAATTTGCCCCAAGTTCATTCGGCTCGGCACACCGAGCGGGGTGAGAATAATATCCACCGGCGTGCCATCAGCGGTGTAAGGCATATCTTCTTCCGGCAAGATTCTGGCGATCACTCCTTTATTCCCATGCCGACCGCAGAGTTTATCACCGACCGAAATATTTCTGATCTCCGCCGTTTCAACATGAATCCGTTTGGTAATTCCCGATTCCAATTTATCGCCCCGTTCGCGAGAGAAAACGCGCACTCCCACCACCTTACCTTTTTTACCATTCGGCACGCGCTTGGAAGTATCTTTCACATCGCGCGCTTTGTCGCCGAAAATCGCGCGCAGTAATCGCTCTTCCGGCGTCAACTCCGTCTCGCCCTTCGGCGTAATTTTGCCAATCAGAATATCATTCGGTTGGACTTCGGCGCCGATACGGACAATCCCTTCTTCATCCAAATTCTTGAGTTTCGCTTCACCGACATTCGGAATATCCGGCGTAGTCACTTCCGGCCCCAGTTTGGTGTCGCGAACATTCGTTTTAAATTCTTCAATGTAAACACTGCTAAAAATTTGTTTCTTGACCAGCCGTTCAGAAATAATAATCGCGTCTTCGTAGTTCGCTCCACCCCAAGACATAAAGGCAACTAAGACATTCTGCCCAACCGCCAACTGGCCGTTGACACTGGAAGAAGTATCGGCCAGCAAATCGCCCGTCTTGACCTTATCACCAACCATCACGGCTGGCCGTTGGTGGAAAACCGTATTGTCATTTGTCTTGCGAAAAGTAATCAACTTATACTCATCTTGATCGCCCACTTTATCTTTGTCGGTGGTAACGACGATTCGGGAAGCGTCAATCGCCTTAACCGTCCCTGGATGACGAGCAAGTACCACTCGGCCAGAATCCTGCGCGACGCGGCTCTCCATCCCCGTGGCAACGAGCGGGAATTCCGGCGCGATGCAAGGAATCGCCTGCTTTTGCATATTCGAACCCATTAACGCGCGGTTGGCATCATCGTGTTCGAGGAAAGGAATCAGCGAAGTGGCGAGCGAAAAAGCTTGGTAGGGCGCGACATCAATGAGATCCACTTTATCCCGTGGCGCCATCGTCGGTTTGCCGGCTTGCCTCACTTCCACCTGATCCTCCGTCAATTCCAGTTTGTCATTATAAGAAACACTGCCGTGCGCAATCGTATATTTTTCTTCTTCCAACGCGTTGAGATAAACAATCTCGTCGGTGATTTTTCCTTTTTTCACTTTCCGATAAGGCGTCTCAAGAATACCGAAGTCGGTGACCTTAGAATAATTAGAGAGTTGGAGAATCAAGCCGATGTTCGGTCCTTCCGGCGTGTGAATCGGACAAATCCGACCGTAATGCGAGGGGTGAACATCGCGCACTTCCAACCCCGAACGCTTGCGCGTCAAACCGCCGGGACCAAGCGCCGACAAACGGCGCAAGTGCTCGATCTCGCTCAAAACATTTTTCTGATTCATGAACTGCGACAACTGGTTGGTCGTAAAAAATTCTTTCAACCGCGCTTGCAGTGGTCGCGGACTAATAAATTGAATCGGCAAAAGCGCGCTGGAGTCGATCGTCGACATCCGGTCTTGAATATTCCGGCGCATTTGAATCATGCCGATGCGCAATTTCTGCTGAAGCATTTCGCCGACACAACGAATCCGGCGCAAGCCCAAGTGATCAATATCGTCGCCGACGGCGTCTTTCGTGTGATTAAGAGTAATGATATGCGCCACAATCACCACCAGATCTTCGAGGGTCACAGTACGTAACTCGCCGGCTTCGGCCGGCGTGCCGACATGGAAACGCTGGTTAAGACGCAGACGCCCGACCACCGACAGATCATATTTCTCTCGGCTAAAAAGGGCGGTGAGAAATTCGCGCGCCGACGCGATGGAAGCAAGATCACTATCGCGTAATCGACGATAAACTTCCAAATAAACTTCATCCACGGAAGTGGTGGTGTCTCGCGCCAGCGTTTTCGTCACATAAGGCAAAGCTTCCGGTATCTTGGCAAACAGCGCGAGAATATCTTCGTTAGTGAGAGTCTTTCCGGCCAAATCAGCGAAAATCTTCAGCAAATAAGTGAAAGGAAATTTCCGCTTCCGATCAATCCGCACATAAATACAATCGTCACTCTCGGTCTCGAACTCCACCCACGCCCCGCCGGCGGGAATAATTTTCGCCCCGAAAAACTTCCGATTCCGCAACTCATTATCGGTAAAAAAGACGCCGAAGCTCCGCGCCAGTTGGGGCACGACGACGCGCTCGTTACCGTTAATAATGAAAGTGCCATGTTCGGTCATCAATGGGAAATCCGCCAGGAAAATTTCTTGTTCCTTATCTTGTTTCAAAATTTTATTCGTCAACTTCACCCGAACGCGCAACGGCGCTTCGTACGAGAGTTGATTTTGCGCCGCGTGATATTCGTCAAATTTCGGCTGATCGAGATCAAAGTTGACAAACTCTAAGTCAAACTTTTTCCCAGAATAATCTTTGATCGGCGAAAATTCTTTAAAAATTTCTTTCAACCCATCACTGATCAACCAACGGTAAGAAGCCTTCTGAACTTTAATCAGATCGGGCAACTCGAGGAGTGGTTTGCGATAGTCGGAAAAAAACTTCTTAGGAAATCCGTGGATAGCGCGCATGGGAAATAAGGCGATTGGTTATAAAATAATAAAAAGCGGAAGATAAAATCCCGCCGTAGTCTTTACGAGTTCAAAACCTCAAATTTAACCAGCATTGCCAACCGCGACACAATCTCACAATGATTGCAACAGTCTATACCCTCCTAAAATTTTGTCAACCCTGTCAACTATAGGGTGTGGATAACTCCCATTGGCAAATTAAAAAAGAAAGGCTCACATCCCCGAAGGTCGTGAGCCAGTGCAAAGCTCGTTACTTACTGAAACTCAGTGGCATTAAACGGCTCGAGTATTGGTTTTACCCCGACCAACTTTTTCACCTTACCGTCCGCCGGATCAATGACGAGGTGAGGAATACCACTCGCGATGGCCTTCATTAAAACTGGGTAAGGGGGAAGGAGAACCAACACCCTGTCGCTGAGTTTCTTTAGTTTTTCCAAGTTTTCCACCCAAGAATCCGAGGTAGTCGGTGAGAGTGGAATTACTACAGCCTCAAAACTTCTGAGCCCTGTTTGTTTTGTGAGAACAGAGACCTGCTGTAACGCCTCACCATCCCTTTGCCATGGAGTTACTACAATAAGGTTTCCTTTTGCCATTCAAAATCTCCTTTCAAAAGACCGTGACTTGATTCCATACCAATTCCAATTCTTATCCTACTCGTGATCGGGCAGATGTCAACCCTGTGGCACGATAGACATCAATCTTCGCGGTCTACAAAACTGGGAGGAAATTCCTCCCAGTTCAGTTTGTTCAGATAATTTTTTTCTTCAACTTCCAGTTATCAATCTTCGCGTGGTGACCAGAGAGGAGAATTTTGGGGACGCGGACATCATCCTAATGCTTCCATAATGGCGGACTCTTCAAAACCCCATTCGAGTAACTTCTTAAATATTTTGATGTTGATGAATTTATGCAACTTTCTTTGAAGGGTGTACTGCTTATCAAAATGGGAGGCAATGCCTCCCCATGATGAAATTTTGTTAACCCTGTCAACTGCGAGGTGTAGATAACTCAATCAACCCAAAACAGCGCTTAAAATTTTAAAACAGAGTTAAGCAACCTTTCGTGTTGTTTTTCCCTGATTGATTTTGGCCAAAACAAAAGAAACGAGAGTTTGTTTTTGATGTAAGCGGAGACCCCGATGGA
>JAGVGK010000003.1 GCA_020057185.1 Minisyncoccota bacterium
TCCATCGGGGTCTCCGCTTACATCAAAAACAAACTCTCGTTTCTTTTGTTTTGGCCAAAATCAATCAGGGAAAAACAACACGAAAGGTTGCTTAACTCTCAATAATAAGGCCGTTGGAAAAAGGTATATGTAAAAAGTTAATTTTTCTTGGGGAAACACCTATGGCATTTGCTACCTCCTCTTCTTTTTCCTTCGTTTTTGATTCTGGGGTTGAACTGCCTTCTTCCTTTTCATTAGCTCTGACCTCCAAAGTTAACCCATTTTGTTTGGAGAGATTAAATCTTACATTTCCCGGATTTATTTTTTTGGCAATACTATGGAAAATCAACAAACAAACAAGGACAATAAGACCAGCTTCTGACATAAAACTCCGCAGGTAGGACTCGAACCTACAACCCTCTCGTTAACAGCGAGACGCTCTACCATTGAGCTACTGCGGAATGTGTTTTCTAACAGCCAACCTTCTTTTTTATTTTATCAAAATAATTTAAGAATTGCTAGGGGGATTGACCCCGTTAGAGGTTTACCTCTAACGGGGTTGACTAAAAACCAAGAATCAGGTAGTTTATCATGGTTCGGGTTTGAGAAATAGTTCTTTTTATGAACAAGGAGAGACGAGAATGGGAGTCAAGGGATTGACTTGGGGCGTGGCGATTCTGATTATTCTAGCTGTCTTTTTCGGTGGTTGCGGGGGAAAAGGTCCGGATTGGGTAACAATTGGTGGCGCGGTAAGACAAGTTGGGCTAAGTTATTTGGGCCAACGAAGTAAAATCTTGTTGCCGGTCGGCGAGGTTCGGCTAATCAAAGAATTTACTCCCCACTTAGATGGCGAAGTGCGACTCCAGTTTATCAGTCAGCCACCAATGATGATCCCGACGGTGATGGTAGGCGGGGTAAATTGGGACGAGGTAACGGGGAATTTCCAAAGTTTTGGTCTCGGTCTTAATTATTTCCCATGGGAAACGCGGGCCATCGGTGTGGAATTAGGCGCCGAAATATTTCGAGCCGAGTATGAGATCGAATCTGGGGTGTTGAGAATAGCCGATCATTTCTGGGGTGGAGGCGCTAATCTAGGATTAGTCGGCGAAATCCCTCTCGACCAGCGATGGAAATGTCATTTGGTCTGGGGCGGAGGTTACAACTTCACCGCTAGCACCTCTGAAGCGACGATCGAGAAAGCCGAAGTGGATCTTGATGGTTGGTATGGAACTTTGGGAATTAAAGTTCGCTTGTGAGAAGAAACAACTTAGACCGTCATTATGCATTAGCAGAAGACGGTTTTTTTATTTCTTATTAACCGCGGAGAGCTTTAACCACCATAATTAATACACAAGCGCCGAGGAGCGCAACGAGGAAACTGTACCAATTGAAACCACCGACGCCACTTTTCCCAATTAAACTCATAATCCAACCCCCGACTACCGCGCCAATAATCCCGATAATGATATTCGACAACGCGCCTTGCTGGGCGTCGGTATTCATAATCATCGAAGCGACCCAACCCACGAGCGCCCCGAAAATAATCCAAAGTATGATTCCCATAAATTTTAAGATTGATAAATCATTAGCTATTAATCCATATCTAGTATATAATAGATATCTTCAGATTAATAGTGGTCGTCTTTACCAACCCAATTAAATCTAACTGATATGAAATGTCCAACCTGTGATGGGACGATGATGGCTGATGTAACGAATACAGGGATGATGAAGTGCGATAAGTGTGGTCACACAATGAAGGCAGATGAGATGAAGTAGGGGATAGTTAGCCCCTTCTCACACAACAAACACCCGCCTAGGCGGGTGTTTGTTTTCGTGCTATGCTCGGGGTTCATGAAAGCTCCTGCCCTAATTATTTTGTTGGTGTCGCTAACCTTAATCGGTTATCAAATTTATCGTTACTCGACGCTAAACCAAGAATTGATTGATGCTCAAAATGAGTTTGCTTCTTCGACCCTCGTTTTCGCGGACAAGCTTAAAAATTTGCAAACTGATTTGACCAAGGCTAATCAAGAAAATATTGATTTGAATGATAGTTTAACAGCCGAAAGGGACCGGAATGATAATTTTGAAGATCAAATTAATAATATCACTGACAAAGTCGGGGTGCTTGATAAATTAAGCAAAACCGATCCGCAACTGTTGCTAAAATATTCAAAAATCTTTTTTCTCAATGAACATTATGTCCCACCCAAGTTGACCGAAATTGAAGCACCATATTCTTATCAGTTAAATGACCAAAGTAAACCCGAGCAAATTCTCACCGATGTTTGGCCTTATCTCAAAGACTTATTGACGGAGGCAACCCGCGCCAATATTAATTTACAAATAATTTCCGGTTATCGTTCTTTCGGCGAACAAACTTCGCTCAAATCTGGTTACAAGTTTATTTACGGCGCGGGGACGGCGAATCAATTCTCGGCGGATCAAGGTTACTCCGAACACCAATTGGGCACGACTGTTGATTTCACCACGATCGGCGTCGGTGCCTCGTTCAAGGGTTTCGAATTAACCCCGGCTTATCAATGGCTCACGGACAACGCCCACAAATACGGCTTCACCCTCTCTTATCCTAAAGGCAATAACTATTATCTGTTTGAACCGTGGCACTGGCGCTTCGTCGGGGTTAAACTCGCCACCAAACTTCAGCGTGACAACCAACATTTTTACGATCTCAACCAGCGGACGATCAACCAATATCTCATCGATCTCTTTGATTAATTTATGCCAAAAGATTTTGACCACTGGAATGAGATCAAAAAGAAGATAGATGTTCGGGAAAAAGTAGTTTTCTGTAATCAGCGAGAAATTTGGTGGTGTTCTCTTGGTCTCAATGTTGGGGTTGAAGAGGATGGAAAGAATCAATTATTGGAACGGCCGGTTTTAATAATTAAAGTTTTCAATGACCGGATGCTTCGGGTCGCACCTCTTACGGGCAAAGCCAAAGAAGATAAACATCACATCACCATAAATTATAACAATAGAAATGGTTCAGTCATTCTTTCACAACTGAAAACCATTAGTTCTAAACGGTTATCTCGTAAATTATGTCGATTAGATGAAAAACAATTTAATAAAGTGGTCGAAAGGTTGAAACAAAATCTTAATTAAACACGGTCGACCCCGCTCAAGTGAATGAGCGGGGTCTCGGAGCCCGAAGGCCTAGTGCTGTGAGTATACTTGCCCAAGTGTGTTAGTCAATTGACACCCGCTTCCATCTATGCTTTACTCTATATTGGATCGTAAGACGAAATCGTTCGCAACACTGAACCTCAAACCAGAAAGGAGGCCGGGCGTGGAAGAACAAAAGCCCTTTGAGTTCAAGCCGTGGATGTTGGTTGCGCTTCTCGTCGCTAGTTTGCTTATCCTCTTAAACTTTGATCCCATCGGGGACAGGTTGGAGAAGATCTTAGGGCAAGGAGCAGACAGGTGGACAATCAACGTCATACTCATTGCCCTCATCATCTACACCTTCATCAAGAAGAAGTAGGGCTACGAGAGCGCAACCTAGGCCCGACGAGTCATTGATTCGTTGGGCCTTTCTTTTTTTCTCGCAAAAACTTTTTAACCCACCATCCTTTTACTGCTGGCAAGGATTGAATGGAAAGAAAAAATCCGGCTGTTGGAACAAGGGCACTGAGTAAGAAATTTTTTGCACCAATAAAATATAGGACGAGCGATGTGACGATATAAGTAATGATGGTGATAGAAAAAATACGAAAATTGGAGTTAATGCCCGTTTCGGGTGCCTGGTTTGACCATTCCGTGTTAGGGTGTAAGGGTCGTTTGATTAAAAACTAATTCGTCTTGTAAAAATGCCCAAA